>JBGCES010000493.1:0-5058 GCA_045106545.1 Saprospiraceae bacterium | reverse complement strand
ATCGAGTACTTAAAGTACAATTGTCGTTCGCAGATTTTTGCAAAATCATTGCCCATGCCAATCGTACAAGGTGCATTAAAGCGCCTACGTATGGTTCGTGAAAGCGATGAACACCGCAATAAATTGTGGCATAATGTAAATATGCTACAAAAAGGGTTACGCGACCGTGGTTTTGAAATTGGTGATACCAACGCTTGTGTAACGCCAGTTTATATGGAAGGAGAGATTCCTGAAGCCTTACAATTGGTAATGGATATGCGCGAAAACTACAACATTTTCTGTTCAATCGTCGTCTATCCCGTTATTCCTAAAGGAATGATGTTGCTACGTTTGATTCCGACGGCAGCGCATACTGAAGAAGATATTACCATTACCTTAGATGCATTCGATGCAGTAGGGAAAAAGCTAAATGACGGTGTTTATAAAAAAATGGCGGAAGCGAAAAAGGATGAATATCCTGTAGAGGCATAGTTATAGTTACCTTGTAAAGACGTTTGAAAAAACGTCTTTTGGCGAATAACCGTTTACAAATAGCAAATACCGAAGAAACAAATTGTTGCTTCGGTATTTTAATTTAAGCGGAGACGTTTTTTCAAACGTCTCTACGAAAACAAAACGAAAAAATCATGGATTATATCATCAGTGGCATTCAGCAAATGGGGATTGGCGTACGCGATACGGACGAAGCATGGAAGTGGTATCGTAAATTCTTTCGCGCTGATGTTCCTATTTTTGAAGAGAGAGCAGAGGCAGCTTTGATGCTGCCTTATACAGGTGGCGAACCGCGTAGTCGTTATGCCGTTCTTGCTTTAAACCTGCAAGGTGGCGGTGGTTTTGAAATTTGGCAATACACTTCTCGTACGCCACAACCACCTGCCTTCGATATTCAGTTAGGAGACTTAGGATTTTATGCTTGTAAAATCAAAAGTCGCAATGTGCAAAAGACCTTTGAATTTTATCAATCAGAAGGAGCAAAAACTTTTACTGCACCGCAGTCTGCCCCTAATGGTCAGCAAAATTTCTTTGTACAAGATCCTTATGGTAACGTTTTTCAAATCGTAGAAGGGGACGATTGGTTTCAAACTGGAAAAGGTACAACGGGTGGCGTTTATGGTTCGATTATCGGCGTTTCAGATATAGATAAATCACTTCCGTTTTATCAAAAATTACTCGGCTACGATGAAGTTATCTATGATAAAACGGACAACTTCGCTTGTTTTACGGGTTTACCTAGTGGCGATCACCAATTCCGTCGGGTGTTGTTGCGTCACAGCAAACCACGGGTAGGGGCATTTAGCAGATTGCTTGGAGCGAGTGAAATTGAATTGGTACAAGTTATCGGACGTACGCCAGAAAAGATGTTTAAAGATCGGATGTGGGGCGATTTAGGTTTTATTCACTTATGCTTAGATATAAAAGGCATGGATAACTTAAAAGCAAAAGCTGCCGAGATGGGCTATCCGATGACCGTCGATTCAGGCGATTTTGATATGGGTGATGCAGCAGGTCGCTTTATGTATAACGAAGATCCTGATGGGACTTTAATTGAATACGTAGAGGCTTATAAAATACCCGTTTTGAAGAAATTAGGTTTGTTTATTAATTTAAAAAATCGCAAACCTGAAAAGGCGTTGCCAACTTTAATGTTGAAAGCATTAGCGCTGAATAGAAAGAAAGATTAAGGCTTGAAAGAATGATAGGGTGGAAGACTTATATGCTATTTTTAAAATACTGCCCATGAAAAAACCTCTTGCGCAAATCAATGCAGCAAGAGGTTTTTTATATCAATATCCGAAGGACACTGACTCCTTCGTAAATTACTCGATAACGGTGTAAGTACCATCTTCTACTCGCTGCTCAAATTCCTCGCGTGATACCGGCATCTTACGGTTTAATGACATAAATAGTAAAGTAACGCGGTTAGCATTTTCTTTAACAACTTTAACTTTAAGACTGCGTTCCATGATTTAAGTTTATATTTTTATGAATAAGTATCAGTAAGGAAATATAAAGATGAAAGCGATAAGTCGCTGTTTCATCATTCTAAAGTAGAAAAAATTTATTGCTTCGGTAGTGTATTTTCGTCAAACGATTTCCCATTCCAGCAGCCTAGCCATTCGCAATCTTTTCCAATTTTTTTGTAAGTCATAAAGCGTTGAACCGCATCTTCTTTACGCGCCCGATGAATCATGATTTTGCTGTGTCCTGTATTAATACTAAAATAATACTTTCCTGAACCCAATGTGAAATTTTTTCTCATGAAAAAAGATTTATATAAAAAATTATTAATTTCAAAAAACGATTTTATGAAGCCATTTGATTGTAAATTTGGGAAGCATAAAGTTACTAAAAATGTCCCTCTTTCCCGCTTAAACAATATAAATACTGCCTCATAAAGGCTGTAATTCAACAAAATGAACTATAAATTGAACATGATGAGTACGAATATGGTTCACTTGGGCTATCCTGCATTGTAAGAAGTTCCGCTACCCTAATCTAACTTAGCTGCCGTAACTTAAATCCGACCCCATGAATGTTCTCTATTTTTAATCGCGTGTCTTCGCGCAAATATTTTCGCAACCGCGAAATAAAAACATCCAAACTACGCCCTAAAAAGTAGTCGTCCTCTCCCCATAGTTGCTCTAAAATTACAGAGCGTTTCAATACTTGATTACGATGCGTCGCAAATAATTGTAGCAAATCTGCTTCTTTTTGCGTCAGACCCCGTTCCCAGTCTGCACGTTTCAATTGCAAATTTTCATAATCAAATTCGTAGTCTCCTAATTGGTAATAAGTGACATTTTGCGGCTGATTAATCTTACTGCGTTTAAGAAATATTTCAATTTTCAAGATCAATTCTTCAATTGAAAACGGCTTCGTTAAATAATCATCGCCGCCAATTTTCAATCCATGTAACCGATCTTCTTTCAACGATTTCGCCGTTAGGAAAATAATTGGTACCTCGGCATTACGTTTCCGAATCTCCTGTGCAATCGTAAAACCATCTGCTCCAGGCAGCATTACATCGAGAATACATAAATCATATTCTTCTTTACTAATCAGATCTATCGCCGCATTGCCATTCGTACAATGCGTAATCGTATAGCCTTCCATTTCTAAGTTATCGCGCGTCACGAAACCTAAACTTTCATCGTCTTCTACATAGAGCAGATGTGCTTTCATACTATCGGATTTTAGCTGTAAAACAAAAGAGAGAGGAGAGAATACTACGTTGAAAGAACAGAGATAAAATCGAATCTCTAATCATAATTGAAATCTCTCTTCCCGCTTCTCTCCTCTCTTTTCTCAATTTAAAAAATAATTTTCACTGTTGTTCCTTGTCCTATTTTGCTTTCTAGTTTGACTTCCCAACCATGCGCTGTACAGATATTTTTCACATAAAATAAGCCCAAACCAAAGCCTTTTACATCATGCACATTTCCCGTAGGGACGCGATAGAATTTATTAAATACTTTCGGCAACTGCTCTTCTTCTATTCCAATTCCGTTATCACTAATTTCTAATTCAATTTTCTTATTTCGCTCCTTAGTTTGTACACGGATACAAGGTGCAGCGTTGGTATATTTTAGCGCATTATCAAAAAGATTATGTAGAATATTGGTCAAATGCAATCGATCCGCCTTAACGATCGAATCATTGGCAAATAAAGAAATCATGACATTTCCACCTTTTTCATTGGCTTTCAATCGCACGCCATTTAATGTCTTTTCTAAGATTTCGTGCAAATCCAGTGTCTCCTTTTTTAACTTAAAATTATCGCGTTCAATGCGGGCGAGTTGCAGTACTTTTTCGACTTGATCGTTGAGGCGATTATTCTGTTCTTTGATGATTCGAGCGTATCGGGAAAGGCGTGGATCGGCTTGGATTTTTTCATTTTTTAAAAATACATCCGCCGAAATTTTCATGGTCGAAATGGGCGTTTTAAACTCATGCGTCATATTATTGATGAAATCTTTCTGCATTTCAGAAAGCTGCTTTTGTCGCAAAATCACAAAGATCGAGTAAGTGAAAAAGATAATCGTTACCAATAAAATGATCGAGAAAACGACCGTCAGTGGCATCAAATTCAAAATTTGTCCCGTCCGATTAGGGAAACGCACACCGAAGTAATATATGTATTTATCGTAGGTGGGAAGTTGTTCTGCTTTAGTTTCGGGAGGTAAGTCTTCTTCATCCGCTTGGTAGCCTACATAATTTCCATAGACCATTTTTCCATTTGCACAATCGTAAATGCCATATTCAAAATCGTCGGTCAAACCAACTGCTTCTAATTCTTTAGTCAGCAAATATTCGAGAATATTCGCATTGATAATATCATTGACATTGACAACATAATAGTTAGAAGAAACCCGCTCGATCAAATCGTAAGTAGGAAGCGGTTTTCCCATTTTTTCAAATGTCTTTCCCACATTTAGCAGCGCAATATTCACTTTATCATGAAACTCTTGCTGCTTCACATTCCAAGTCGTTTTCAGCCAATACGTCTGAATTCCAATGATGCCAATAATGGCAAATGTCCCCAAAATAACGACCTGAGCAATGATGCTATTTTTCATATCAATAGTGCTTGGTAGTTACGGCTTTAGCCGTTCCCGTCACAGCCCTTTAGGGCGATTATAATTCTTCCGTCCTAAAAGACGCTGACTGGAAAGGGTAAACCCTTAACTACCAGTTCCAAAATTAACGTAAGTAATAAGAATAGTATTCGATAAAAATGTCCATTAACAAATCGTTTAGATTGATAAAAGGTAAGTTGCATAAGAATTGAATGCTAAAAGTGCCCCTTTACCCTTCTTTCTTTAACCCTTTACCTAAATAACTTCCGATTTGTCAAAAAACGGCGCGAAATTGGGCGAGTAGTATTAGTTAGTAGTTGCCGTAGTGAGAAAATATGCATCGCTAAAGCAAATGGAACGATGAAACTAACTATCCAAATAAAGGGAAATTGATTGACAAAAATGCTACTCGGTTCGTTTAAAAAGACGCGAAAGGGAGATGGATTAGAAAAGATTCCAATGATCAACACGTTGATTAATA
>JBGCES010000492.1:0-2165 GCA_045106545.1 Saprospiraceae bacterium | reverse complement strand
CGGTTTATCGGCAGATGCAGTATATTCAAAATAAAAACCTTGGCTTCGATCGCTCTAATGTAGTGATGATGGAATTGGAAGCAGGCATGTACGATCAATACGAGGTCGCCAAAACAGAACTACTCAAGTCGCCAAGCATTGCCGCCGTTAGTTCGGGTAACGATAGTCCGATTGAAATCAATACGGGTACGCATAGCGTCCATTGGCGTGGGAAACCTACGACCAACAAAGAGTCGTTCAATTTGCTCTCGGGGGATTTTGGTTTTCTGGAATTAATGCAGATGGAGTTGGTTGCGGGACGTGATTTTAATCCTGCTATTGCCCGCGATTCTTTCAATTATATTATTAATGAAAAAGCCCAACAGGCAATGGGTTTTGACGATCCGATTGGTAAGGAATTGAGCTTTTGGGGTGGTAAGGGTAATATCATTGGCGTAGTCAAAGGATTTCATAGTTCGTCTTTATATTCACCGATTGCCCCGCTCGTTATTCAAATTCGTCCCGACTGGAATGGTACGTTATTTATCAAAACCCAACCCAATCAGACCGCCGCAGCTCTGGCGGCTTTAGAGGAAGTTCATAGCCGTTTGAATCCAGCCTATCCCTTTGATTATCAGTTCTTAGACAAAGACTACGCAGCAGTTTACAAAAGTGAACAAACGGTTGGGCAACTCGCTTTTATATTCTCCTTATTTGCTATCTTGATTGCGGGAATGGGCTTGCTGGGATTGTCCATCTTTGCGGTGCAACATCGCTTAAAAGAAATCAGTGTTCGCAAAGTTTTAGGTGCGGACATTGGTCAATTGGTAACCCTGCTGTCGCGAGATTTCGTTTTGCTGATGCTCATCGCATTCGCGGTAGCAAGTCCGATTGCCTATTTTGTAATGGAAAATTGGCTCGGTAACTTCGCTTTTCGCACTGAACTTGGTTGGGAAGTCTTTCTTTTTGCGGGTGGGATTACATTGCTGATTGCAGTGCTGACGGTTGGATTTTACGCGTTGAAAGTGGCGACGGTGAATCCGATTCAGCCGTTGCGTTCGGACTAGGTGATTGAATTGTTTGCTACTTCCTGCTCGCGCGATGTTTGTAACTCGTGCGTATCGCGGGCGTGTTAGAATTGCACTTTAGACCTGCCGTTTTAACATGGCATGAGTTGACAATAACGCGCCAGCGGGAAAATGGATAAATCTGTCGCCATCTACTTGATGCGAAAAGTATTAATTTACATCGAACACTTTTAAAAATTCACCCTGACATACGTGATAACCATATCTATCAATAATATTTCTCGATATCCGATTCATGTGCCCTGCGCCGTAGAGTACTCCAATTAATTTGTCGTCATTCGACTCGGTCGCCATTCGTTCTTCGATGATTTGAAACACCTTTTGCTCTCTACCAGCATAATAAAAATTTTCCGTCGTTCCTGGTTCATCGTAGCTTGGTCTATAGGCTAAGTGCGCTTCTTCATAAGAGGTCATAAAGTATTTGGCTAGATCGAATCTGGTTATATTTCGTGCTAAATGTAGCCGTTTTACTGGTCTAGTGATCCTTTCTTTGACTTTTTCCAGCCAACTTACTTTTTCCCATTCCGATTGATATTCCTCTGCGGTATAATCTGCATGCGTCATTTTTATCTCTTCCCTGTTAATTTTTAATGCCTCTCGTTGTAATACCAACCCCAATTGTTTGCCCAACACTTCCCGTGAGTTGAAGAGCTGAATATTACTCCCTCCTCTTAGTCCTTCGTACAGCAATTCATCACATTCCATTATCTTTTCCTTCGCCAAATCGTAGAATTGTGGCTCGCCGATATGAACCATAGGAATCAACCTGAATTTTAATCGTTTTTCTGGAAGGCGATGGCAATAGTCGTAAACAGTGACACGGACGAAGAAATTGGTGGATTCTAGGAAGTTCATTTTTGTTTTTTGCCAATTATTTAGGTACTTTTGATTTATAGGATAATAAATCAAATTGTTTATGACCGTAGTAATCAATAGCTCTACATCCCGCCAAGATTTTCTAAAAATTTTGGAACAGATGCGTAAGCCACGTAGAAAATTTAATGCTCAAGCATTTTGTGGTAAAGTTAAGTTTGTTAAAAATCCAGTAAGCTTACAAAAAATGTGGCGAGATGAATGGTAAAATTTTAGCTGATACAA
>JBGCES010000491.1:0-2527 GCA_045106545.1 Saprospiraceae bacterium | reverse complement strand
TGATCCACTAGATTTTGCCCTGCTTCCTCTCCTATTTTAATAAAATCAACGCCATCTACGCTCCGTTCAACGATAAAACGGTCGTGGTCAATTTCGCTAGCTGTTTGCCAATTGAGTTGGATAGCATTGTTCGATGGCTTGGCAGTGAATTGCAAGAGTTCAACGGCAAGAGAAGAACATACACTATTAGCTGCACCGGGCGTACCTAAATCGCCTCCCGTTGTAATTTCGGCAGTGGACTCACACCAATTTGCACCCATGTCGTTCTCGGTGGCATTAAGATTATCGGGGTTAAGTTGAATACTCCCCATCGAAGACGCGGGGAAATCGCCACCATCATCATAATTAACTCGGTCAATTTCTGCACCACCACAAATTAGAACGATTTGATCGCCTGAATTTGTCAAATTATAGCTACCGTAAACATAATCTACTGCGACTCCGCCATTTGCCATCATATCATCATTCTTACCTAAAACGACGTAACCATTAGCTGGAACAGTCACCGAAGTTGGAATCGTATGGCTATCGGTAACATCATCTTGAATAAGAAATTGTAGCAAATCAATCGCAGCATTGGTTATATTATGAATTTCAAAATATTCGCCATTCGCATCAGAAACTGCGGTTGGATTGTACATAATTTCAGTAATCACTAATTCCCCCGCATTTGGGCAAGTAATCATAATGGAACAATCCAGTGGCGTAACGCTTTGGTTGTTACCAATACAAGTTGGTGTCGCCACATCGCGTACAGTGAGATCAAAAGGCGTAGTACTCGTATTATTCATTATCGTCACCGTGATGGGAGAAGTTGCGCCCGTTGCTAAAATCGCATCGCCATTGGTCACATCAATCACTTCATAACTACCACCACCAGTCGTAACGGAGAAATACACATCAACGAGAAAACTAGTTCCGTCACAACGCGTATTGGTTGCTTGTACGCTGGTAATACTACACATTGCCTCAGGGCAAACATCATTCGCACTACCTGGTGTTCCTAAATCTCCACCCGTTGTAATTTCAGTAGTTGATTCACACCAGTTCGTTCCACTATTGTTATCTGTTGCGTTAAGGTTATCGGGAGAAAGAGAAGTACTTTCGCCTTCGCTAATGGGAAAATTGGAGTCATAATTTACTCGATCAATTTCGGTTGCGCCACATACAATGATAATTTCATCATCAGAACTATTAGACAGGGTGATACCCGAATAAACATAATCAACCGTTACGCCTCCGTTGTCTGCAATAGTGGCATTTCTACCTAGCACTACATATCCCCCTGCAGCCACAACTAATGAACTACCGATAATGTGGTTATTAACCCCATCATCTTTGATAACAAATCCATTTAAATCAATGGGGTTAGCAGAAGCGTTATAGATTTCAATATATTCTCCATCACTCTCAGATACAGTTGGGTTTGCTAAAAATTCGGTAATTACTAAATCGCCAGCTGCGGGACATGTAAAACAGCTTTGTGGATTAACCGTCACCGCTGTTCCCATACAAGTAGTAGTAGCTTCGTCGCGTACATTTACATCGAAAGCAGTGGTACTGTTATTGTTAGAAATAGTCACACTAATCGGAGAAGTCGTTCCACTAGCAAGTACCGTATTGCCATTAGTAGCATCAATCACTTCATAATCGCCACTTCCACCAACTACAGTAAAGCTGACTTCAAAAGTAAAATCGTTACCTGAACACATATCGTTACTAACCGCAACAGCGGTAATACTACAATTAACTGTACCAGTATTAGCAGCTCCTGGAGTACCATTGTCACCATCACCATAAGTTTCCGTCGCAGCTTGCCAATTGTTGACATCATCATTAGACATCGCATTAAGAGTAGTAGGATCTAATTCCATACTTACACCACTTGAGTAAGGAAAGGAACTCGTGTAAGCCACTTGATCAATTATTGTTCCCTCACATTCTATAATAACTCCATCCATACTTGTATTACCCAGCGATAGTGTAGAACCCACGACGTAATCAACAGTCAGCCCGCCATTTGTTGGAGTATCATCACTTTTGGCTAAAACAGCATATCCATTTGCAGCAATGACTACAGAAGTAGCAACGGTATGACTATTCCCACTACTGACATCTTTAATTTCTAAATCCATGATGTCAATGGGAGCATTGGTAGCATTATAAAGTTCAAAGTATTCGCCATTACTATCAGAAACGGCATCTGGATTGGGCATAATCTCCGTAATCACCAAGTCGCCAGCACTAGGACACTGGGCAAAAAGATGATTAGCAGAAAACAGTAAAAAAAATAAAATAAAAGGGTAAAAATGGCGCATGAGCACGTTGTTTTGTGTTGGTTAATATAAAATATGAATTGAGAATCATTCCGCCTCTTGTGAAAAGGCAGAAGAATGGATTAGAGCAGGAAATAATAACTGGAGACAAGTACTAGCTACAAGGTAAGGATTAATGATAATTTGAACAATAATTGTACGTAAAATTATTTTGGATCTTTGACAAATCCCGTAAAGGAGTTAGCTAAAAA
>JBGCES010000490.1:0-3513 GCA_045106545.1 Saprospiraceae bacterium | reverse complement strand
TTACCAAAATGGTGAATTGATTGGACAAACGCCACTCGAAAACCTTGCGGCGGGTACTTATGAAGTACAATATACCAGCACCGCAACTTGTTCGAGTAGCACTACTGTTGAACTGACCGCTTCTGATTTGATTATCGTCGTAGCGAACATTATGCCCGACAATTGCGCAGGCAATGCAGGTAGCATCGAACTCGCAGTAGCGGGCGAAGTAAACGATTACACCTACACTTGGTCAGACGATGTTTCGGATACGAATATTGCCAATAATCTCGCAGCGGGTAATTACGGTGTGACCGTCATCGACGCGAATGGCTGTACCGCCGAATTTGCCAATATCACAGTCGAAAAAGATTGTAATGTGACTTGTAGTTTGGAAGGACGCGCGACGATTACGCCTACCGTTTGTGGACAAATGAACGGACGCATCGCTTTAGAAGTAACGGGCGCAACGGGCGACCTCACCTACACTTGGACACCTAATGTCAGCACGACCGCTACGGCGGAAAACCTCGAACCAGGCATGTACAATGTCATGGTCATGGAAGCGGGCGCGACTTGCCAATTAGAATTTAATATTGAAATCACAGAAGCACCTTTACCAAACGGGCCTAACGTACAAATTACTTTCCCTCTGTGCGTGAATCCAGAAAATAATACTGCTACGATTTCACCCAATGATGAACGCGTCTATCAAGTTTTTGCGGGCGATAATCTGCTCGGTAGCACGCCACTCGAAGGCGTAGCGGCGGGCGATTACCTCGTCGTTTACGAAGATGAAAACGGCTGTCAAACGGAGTTGCCAATTACAGTAGAATTACCCGATGAGATCACAGTGGAAGTAGCAGCGACGCCCGCTTCTTGCGAGAATAATGATGGAACAATTACGCTCACTCCAACGGGCGGCATTGGATCAGCTGATGATTTTACCTACGAATGGTTTCCGAATGTTTCCAATTCCAATGTTGCGACCAACCTCGCAATTGGTACTTATGATGTCATCGTGCGTGACTCCGTCGGTTGTTCTAAAGTCATTAAAGACATCGAAATTGCGGATGATTGTCCATGTATTATCGGTTTGCAAATTGCCGATAAAAATGATGTGACTTGTGCTGGAAATGATGGCAGCATTGCTTTAGAAGTGATAAATGCAACGAATGATGATTACACCATTCAATGGAATAATGATTTAGGTAATGAGTTGACTATCAATAATTTATCGGGAGGAACATATCAAGCTACTGTGACGGATAACGTTCGTGGTTGTACCGCAAATATTACCGTCGTAATCAATGGTATGGAAAGCATAACGCAACCCGAACTTAGCTTAACGCAAATCGCTTGCGCAGGTGGAAATGATGGAATGATTCTCTCTGCCGATGGACGTACTTACGCGATTTACAATGTAGTAACCAACGAATTTCAAGCCGATCCGACTAGCCTTACCGCTGGCACTTATCGCGTAGTTTATACGAGTATAGACGGCTGTAGTGCGGAACTTGAAGTCAGCTTAACGCAACCCGAAGCCTTATCGATTTCGGCGACTAATTTGAATGCCGTTAGTTGCGAAGGTAACGATGGGGCAATTCAACTTAACGTAACGGGTGGAGAACCTGATTATGTTTACCAATGGGATGATTCGAATTTAAGTGGCAACTTCGCCCAAAACCTCGCGGTTGGTATTTATACCCTAACAGTAACGGATGGTAACGGTTGTCAGATTGTCGAATCTTACGAAATTAGCGAAGACTGCGAATGTAATTTGAGCATCAATGTATTGAGTAATAAAATGGCGAGTTGTGATGAAGAAAATGGAAGTATTGATATTGAAGTAGTTGGTACGAACTATGGCGAATTGAGTTACAACTGGACAGGCTCTAATGCGAATGGCAGTAGCGCGAGTAGTTTAGCGGCAGGCATTTATACGATAGAAGTTATGGATGCTACTTCGGGCTGTTCCGCTTTTGCGGAAATTGAAGTAGAGATGCAAGACGCGCCCGCTACGCCACAAGTCAGCGTACGTGATATTTCTTGTGGCGACAATGCTAATGCAGAAATCGTTGCTTTAGATGACCGTGTTTATGACGTGTATCAAGACGACGAATTTATTGGTACAACTCCACAGAGCAATCTAGGAGCAGGTGTTTATGAAATCATCGCGCGTAATAACAGCGACTGTATCAGCCAGATTACGACCGAAATTGAGCCAATCACAGCAATGGAATCAGTAGTAGCAGCTTATCCTGCAGGTTGTGACGGTAACAATGGTACGGTACGCTTACAAATTTTAGGAGGTGTTGAACCTTACACTTTTGAGTGGTCAGACAATGTTTCTACAACTAAGACGGCGGAAGGCTTAACGCCTGGTCAATATAACGTAGTTGTGACGGATGCGCGCGGTTGTCAAGTTAGTATGGCAGCGATGGTTGGACGGGTTTGTAATATTCCTGTTGATACCGTACGCATTAGTATCGTGGCAGCAGTAGCGACGGAATACTGTATTCCTGAACGCTTTTTGCAACCGACGGGTGTGCTGACGAGCGGACATGTTTTAGCGGAGGGAAGTGATGAAACAGTCCTAGCGACCGACTTTACTGGACGCTGTGTTACTTTCCAACCCGCTGCTAATTTCTCAGGCGCAGCAACGGATACGATTAGCGTGATTTCTTGTTACGATAGTGATACGGAGATTTGTGATAAGACCATTTTCCTAATTACGGTAGATTGTCCAAATCAGTTTTTTGCTGCTAATGAATTGAATGTCAGTGGGCTAACTGGTGTGCAATGTTTAAATATTACACCTGATGAATTGGCGGATTATGATGTTTACCTCAATGGCGAATTACAAAATTTGTCTGCGACTACCTGTCCATATAATCCATTAGCCACTTACGATTACGCCCAAATGGAACTGGTTGGTAACGTTGCTTACGAAGTAAATTGGAGCATTAGCGGACAGCCGTTTAGTGGAGAAGCAAACTCACTTTTTGAAGTGGCGGACTTGCTCAATGAATGGGATGTGGTGGATAATTGGAGTAATGATATTATTGAGAATCGCCTGATTGGTGGCACAGCTCCGTTCAATTACGGAACGCTGATGATTACAGCTCCGAATGGCGCACCGACTTTATTAGAAGCGGAGCGGTTTAGTTCACAAATGGGTACGCAAATCGACCTCGGTGCGGGCGTAGATTTTATTACTTTAGAAAATACTCAAGGCTGTACGCAAACGATTGGTCTAACGACTGAGCCTGTTTTAGGTAGCTTCCGATTTGCTGACTTTACGGCTTCTGTAAATGTAGCTCAAACTGCTGTTCCATTACATTGGAAAACGCTGAGAGAAGATAATCTTGCGCGTTTCTACATCGAACATTCAGTAGATAGTATGAAGTTTAAAACGCTGGATCAACTGGTGATGGGTAAAGGTCCTGGTAATGAATTAAATGCGTATGACTGGACACATCGTAAACCACGTTGGGGCTACAATTACTACCGCATTCGTTACGTCAACGAACG
>JBGCES010000049.1:0-5536 GCA_045106545.1 Saprospiraceae bacterium | reverse complement strand
CATCGTTACAAAATTATTGTCACTTGTCTTTAAAAAAGTAAAAAAAAGTACTGGATTAGAGATTTAGTTTTACGTTACTAATATACCTATCCATCCTCCAATATTTTACCTCCCAATATAACAGACACACTACCTCCCTTTGCAAACACTAACTTAGAAACCCGCTCCCTGGAAAAAATGTACAATGTTTAGATTGTTCTTACTCACGATTTTAATTGCACTGTTTTCTTTTTCGTCATTACACAGCAACGATTATTTTTATTTTAGTCCTAAAGGACAGGAATCATTGGAGTTATCTCATACGAAGATACTCATTCAATTTATAGATGGCACAAGTCTCGTAGCTCAGCGAGAAATATTGAATCCACACAAATCTGTCTTGCCACTGAAATCTACTTCTCTTCTCCCTTCTCCACAAGTAACTTATGCTGATCTAATAAATATAAACTCGGATGCGGAAGTAGAATCTTTACTAAAGACATTACGCACTTATCCACGTATCAAATATGCTTACCCAGTTTTTGATTATACCGATGGTACAAAAATGGGATTACAAGCAAAATTATTAATTCGGCTGAAAAATAAAGATCATTATCCAATTTTAGAAAATATAACATTGCGTTACGGTCTAACGATTGAAAAAGAAAACGAATTCGATGCGTTACTTTTTCATATTACTATTCCTGATGCTAATCTCGATCCATTACGAATAACGCAAGAATTATTCAAGTCGCAATTATTTGACTATGTAGAACCTGATTTTTTACGCTTTCTTAAACCAATGTCCACTAATGATCCTGCCCTTGGTGATCAATGGGCACTCAATAATACTGGACAAAATGGTACGGTAGTAGGCACAGCTGGTGCAGATATGAATGTTTTTGATGCTTGGCGTACGACCACAGGAAAAGCTACCATCAAAATTGCCATTATCGATGAAGGGGTTGATTTAAACCACCCTGATTTAATAGCTAATATTTTACCCGGTTATGATGCAACTGAGCAAAACAGCGGTGGAGCACCTTCAGGTGATGATGCGCATGGTACTGCTTGTGCAGGTATCGCAGCAGCGGTTGGTAATAATAATTTAGGGATGGCTGGAGTAGCGTATGATTGTAAAATTATTCCAGTACGATTGGCTTACACCAATGGCGATAACTGGGTAACATCTAGTGCTTGGGTGAGTAATGCGTTGAACTGGTCATGGAAAGATGCTGGTGCTGATGTAATTAGTAATTCTTGGGGAGGCGGGGGTTCTTCTTTTTCGATTAATAATGCGATTGATAGTTGTGTCATTGCGGGTAGAAATGGCTTAGGCGCGCCTACTTTATTTGCAGCAGGAAACGATAATACCGATGTCAGTTATCCTGCTGATTACGCGTCAGGAGTTGCTGTAGGTGCCATATCTATGTGTTATGAAAGAAAAACACCTACGAGCTGCGACGGCGAAACTTGGTGGGGGTCTAACTTCGGAACAAATCTCGATGTAGTTGCGCCAGGATCGAGAATCTATGCTACCGATATTTCTGGTGCAGCAGGTTATTCAGAAGTAGATTATACGCCTGGATTTAATGGAACTTCGGCGGCAACACCTAATGCTGCAGGAGTAGTTGCTTTATTATTATCTGCTGATGAAAGTTTGACAGAAGAAGAAGTACGTTACGCCCTAGAATCAACTTGTCGCAAGGTCGGAAACTATACTTACAATGACGGAGTAGCAGGACAACCTACAGGTAGCTGGAACAATGAAATGGGGTATGGCTTAGTGGATGCATCAGCAGCAATTCAAGCGGTTGCTCCATCTCAAAATGATGATGCAGGGATTATGGAAATTACTAGTCCTGTAGCTACTGTTTGTGGAAGTACAATTCAGACTATAGTGAAACTACGTAATAACGGATCTAATGCCTTAACGAGTGCTAAAATTCATATTCGGATAAGTGGAGTTGAAATGTCCACTTATCAATGGAATGGTAACTTAGCAAGTACCATAGTAACTGATGTAGTTTTGCCAGACGTTTCAGTAAGTTCAGCAGCTCATACTATAGAGGTTTATACTTCCGAACCGAATGGTCAAACGGATTCTAACCCTGCTAACGATCGTGCTTTTTCGACTTTTTCAATTGGAGAAGAAGAGTTTTTATTAAGGGTGTTTTTGGATAATTACGGTTCAGAAACGAGTTGGGATATTGTGGATGAACAACAATCAATTATTCTTAACGGTGGTCCCTACACTGATAATAACGTTGGCCAACAAAATGATAAGAACTTTTGCTTACCTGCAGGTTGCTATACGCTTACTTTTTATGACTTATATGATGATGGAATGTGCTGTGGTTATGGAGATGGTTCATTTGAGTTAACTCAATTATCTAACGGTACCGTTCTTGCGACCGGGGGACAATATACAGATAGGTCTATTCATCCATTCTGTATAGAAGATAAAGCACCTGAACCACTAGTTGCTACAGTTGAAAATATTGCAGCTGTTCGTTGTAATGGTGGAAGTGACGGTGTCGCGACTGTTACCGCAACAGGCGGAATAACTCCTTACACTTATCTTTGGTCTAATGGGAGTACCCAAGCTACCGTGAACAATCTTACTGTGGGAAGCCATCAAGTTACAGTAGAAGATGCAGATAATCAACAAGTTATCAAAAATATTATAACAGAAGAACCTGATGCAATTCTGATTTCATCAACTACCCAAAATGCACTGGATAATAAAAATGGCTCAGCTACAGCGACCGCAACGGGGGGTAAAGCACCATATATTTATCGTTGGTCAAATGGCGGAACAACTCAAACTATAAATAATTTGAGCGGAGGAAATTATACAGTAACTGTTACCGATCAAAATGATTGTAACGTCATTGAAAATATTATAGTTGATAATGAAAACACACCTCCATTACAAGTAACTATTACAAATATTACCGCTGTTCTTTGTAATGGGGAAGCAACGGGTAGCGCGCAAGCGGAAGTGAGTGGTGGTTTTCCACCTTATTACTATCAATGGTCAAATGGAAGCCCTGCAGGACAAGTAAATAATCTATTAGCAGGTACGCAAAGTGTTACTGTTACCGATGATAAAAATCAAACAGTTATTAAAAGCATACTCATAGAAGAACCTACCTCTTTATTCATAGAATCTACGACACAAAATGCTTTAGACAATAAAAATGGCTCGGCAGCAGTGAGTGTAACAGGAGGAATTGCACCATACATTTATCAGTGGTCAACGGGTAGTGCTAGCCAAGCTATTGATGGCTTGAGTAGCGGTATTTATTCAGTAACAGTTTACGATCAAAATCAATGTAGTAGGGTAGCAAGTGTAATTGTTGGTAATGATGAAACACCTCCTTTACAATCATCAATCATAAATATTGTACCTGTCTTATGTAATGGAGAGGCAACGGGAGGAGCACAAGTAGAAGTGAGTGGCGGTTTTCCACCATATAGCTATCAGTGGTCAAACGGAAATACTTCAGCAATAGCCAGTAGCTTATCAGGTGGAATACAGAATGTAACCGTGACAGATAGTGAAAATCAGATTGTAGTAAAAGATGTTTTTATTGCAGAACCTGCACCGCTATTTGTGGAAACGACTTCACAGAATGCTTTAGATAATGAAAACGGCTCTGCAACGGCAAATGCATCTGGCGGTACTGCTCCTTATAATTACCAATGGTCAAATGATGCTACGACATCAACTATTGATGGCTTGAGTAGTGGTGAATATTCGGTAACGGTTTACGACCAAAATCAATGTAGCAAGGTTTCAGTAGTAACTGTAAGCAATGATGAAACGCCTCCGTTGCAGTTAGTGATTACTAATGTTGTTTCTATTCGTTGTAATGGCGAATCGACTGGTTCGGCTAGAGCAACTGCTAGTGGTGGCTTCCCTCCTTATAATTATCAATGGTCACACGAAATCAATGAATCTAGCACAGGCCCTAATTCCTCTACGAATTTCTCTTCGGTTAATAATTTAGCTTCAGGTTTGCAAAGCGTTACGGTAACGGATAGTAAAATGCAAGCAGTTATTAAAGATGTTTTTATTGCCGAACCCGCACCAATATTAATTGAAACGAATTCGCAAAATGCCTTAGATAACGAAAATGGAGTCGCGACTATAGAAGCGACTGGTGGCGTTGCTCCTTACATTTATCAATGGTCAACTGGCGGTGATAGTAAAACCATTGATGGCTTGAATAGTGGCATTTATTCCGTAACGATTTATGACCAAAATCAATGTAGTGCAGTAGCAAGTGTAACTGTTGGTAATGATGACACACCTGCTTTAGTAGCTATTATTACGAATGTCATTCCTGTATTATGTAATGGTGAAGCGATGGGGGGAGCACAAGTAGAAGTGAGTGGTGGTTTTCCACCTTACAGCTACCAATGGTCAAATGAAGAGGCAACAGCGATTACCAATAATTTATCAGCGGGAATGCAATCTGTTACAATAACGGATAGCGAAGAGCAGCAAGTGATTAAAGAGGTTTTTATTGAACAACCTACACCTCTATTAGTAGAAACGAGTTCACAAAATGCTTTGGATAATGAAGATGGAACTGCGAGCCTAGAAGTGACTGGTGGTACAGCGCCTTACATTTACCAATGGTCAACTGGCGGTTCTACTAAAACCATTGACGGTTTAAATAGTGGTGAATATTCAGTTACGGTTTATGACCAAAATCAATGTAGTACAATTTCAACTGTAACAGTTGGTAATAATGAAACGCCTGCTTTAGCAGCGACCATTACGAATGTTATTCCTGTGTTTTGTAATGGAGAGGCAATGGGTGGAGCGCAAGTGGAAGTCAGCGGTGGATTTCCGCCATATAGTTACCAATGGTCAAATGAAGAGACAGCAGCGATTGCCAATAATTTATCAGCAGGAATGCAATCTGTTACAATAACGGATAGCAAAGAGCAGCAAGTGATTAAAGAGATTTTTATTGAACAACCTACATTACTTTCTGCTGAGACGAGTTCACAAAATGCTTTAGATAATGAAAATGGGATTGCGACTGTAGCAGCTACTGGTGGTGTTGCACCTTACATTTACCAATGGTCAACTGATGGTTCTACCAAAACGATTGATGGCTTAAATAGCGGTGAATATTCAGTTACAGTTTACGACCAAAATCAATGTAGTACGATTTCAACTGTAATTGTTGGTAATAATGAAACACCTGCCTTAACAGCAATTATTACGAATGTCATTCCCGTACGCTGTAATGGCGAAACAACAGGTGGAGCACAAGTAGAGGTCAGTGGTGGATTTCCGCCATATAGCTACCAATGGTCAAATGAAGAGACAGCAGCGATTGCCAATACTTTATCAGCGGGGACGCAATCTGTTACAATAACGGATAGCGAAGAACAGCAAGTGATTAAAGTGGTTTTTATTGAATCGCCTGCACCGATCTTGCTAGAGGCGACTTCGCAAAATGCAGTAGATAATGATATCGGTACTGCTACCGCAGCAGCTACTGGTGGCGTTGCACCTTATATTTACCAATGG
>JBGCES010000489.1:0-6592 GCA_045106545.1 Saprospiraceae bacterium | reverse complement strand
CGGGGACCATTTTTTCTATATTTTTCAAATAGTACAACAACTTAGCGAAGCGATCTCACGACCGCAGGAAGTAAATACTCATTTCTAAATCGTTTATTTAATCATTTCGGCGTGACTAAACGAATAAATGGAAAAGTATCTAATGACTTTCTTTGGCATTTTTGTCGCTGTTATTTTATTGCAGCAAATGCGCAGTTATTCTTCTGATGCAGCCGATTATTATCAAGTAGAGGGTGTCATTACAGAAGTAACCGAGTATAAATATATCCGAAAAAGGCAACGCCATCATTACAAATTCCGTATTCAACATGACAATCCGATTTACCGACAGAAGTTATACACTAATACTAGGTTATATGATATGAAATCGGGCGTAGATTATGGCGAAATTTTACAGCGAGGCAAACGAGTAAGGTTTCATATTATGCCAAGAGGAATTTGGAAGGATTATGAAGTTTTGGCTATTTATTCACTCCAAATCGAGCAGCAAGTCATTGTGCCATTTGGAAATCAATGGAAACTTATATTAGGAACGCTAGCCGTTTTTATTTTGGTTATCGGCGGAACGTTTTTAGTATTGATTAAAAAATAACTTTCCCTTTTTGAAAAAAATAAACGTAACCACATGAAAATCAACGAATTAATACCAACAAAACAGACTGAGCAAGATTTCTACCGCAGCATTGCGCAATACCTTTTCGCAGAAAAAACGCGTGGGAGCAATTTTATTATTAGTAAAGAAGCTGCCGAATTGTACGAAACGTTTTTGGCGTATTTGAAAAAGCAAAAAGGACTCAAACGTTTCCGCCAATCGGTAGAAAAAATGCAAGCGCGTCCAGTCGCTCAATTTCAATTGATTCGGCAGTGGGTAGAAGCGTTTATGCAGCAGACCAAAGTTGATCATTATCAGCAGTGGTTGAATGAAACTGTCGTCTTGCTACAAGTTGATAATTTTTCTAAGAAGCACATTATTAATGCCACGACTACTTCCATTTTAAATGATTTACATGGCGAACATTCCGTTGTGCAGGACGGAAAATACCAACTGGATTACGTTGCCTTTATGCAAAAGATGCGGCAGTTCGTCAGCGAAAAAGTTCCCCAGTTCCAACAATTTCAACAACTAAAAAAAGACTTAACTACGCAGTATAAGCAACAGATGCGCCTGAATGAATTTCAACCGCGCGTCCTCAGTTCTTTTGTGCGGAATCAATTGATCGACCAAGTATATTTGCCACTAGTTGGTGATAATTTAGCGAAGCAAATCGGTACGGTCGGCGTTAATACGCGCACGGATCGGATGGGGTTATTATTGCTGATTTCGCCACCAGGCTATGGAAAGACGACCTTGATGGAATACATCGCCAATCGTTTAGGGTTGATTTTTATGAAGATCAATGGACCAGCTATTGGACATGAAGTGACTAATATTGACCCTGCTTCCGCAAATCATACTGCTGCCAAACAGGAGTTAGAAAAGCTCAATCTAGCCTTAGAAATGGGTGATAATGTGATGTTGTATTTAGATGATATTCAACACTGTCATCCTGAGTTTTTGCAGAAATTTATCTCACTCTGTGATGCGCAACGTAAGATCGAAGGCGTTTATAAAAACCAATCTAAAACTTATGACCTACGCGGCAAACGCTTCTGCGTGATCATGGCGGGCAATCCCTATACGGAAAGTGGGGAGCAATTTCAAATCCCTGATATGTTAGCCAATCGAGCAGATATTTACAATCTCGGTGACATTATTGGTGATAGCGCGGGCGCATTTAAATTGAGTTATATCGAAAATGCCTTGACTTCCAATGCCATTTTAGCACGGTTGGCAGGTAAAAGTTTAAAAGATGTGCGAACGCTGCTGCGCGTAGCGGAAACGGACAATCAGGAAGAAATGAATTTGGAAGCCAATCATTCACCCGAAGAACTGAACGAATATTTGAGTTTACTCAAAAAAATGCTGCACGTACGCGATGTCATTTTGTTGGTTAATCAGCAGTACATCAAATCCGCCGCTACTGCTGACGACTATCGTACAGAACCTGCTTTCAAACTGCAAGGTTCGTATCGTGATATGAATAAATTAGCAGAAAAAATTGTCCCGATTATGAATCAGGATGAATTAGATACGTTGATTTTATCGCATTACACCAGCGAGTCTCAAACGCTCACTTCCAACGCCGAAGCCAACTTATTGAAGTTCAAAGCAATGACCAATCAGTTGTCAGCGGAAGAAGCACCGCGCTGGGAAGAAATCTGTAAAACATTTAGTAAAAATAAATCCTTCGACCGCTTCGATCCTGATAATCCAATGGCGCAAGTGATTGGGCAAATGCAGCAGTTCAATGAAGGCATTGAAGGCATTCGGAAGGCGATGCACAAGTGGTATTGAGTGGAAAAACACATAGGCACAGTAGAAAAAATATAGCTTACTAGTCTAGCCGCCAACTATGTGTCTATGTGTTTTCACTCCTTCTCTTGCGACTCATGCGCCTGCAAATACTCCAACTTCGTAATCGCCAACGCTTTTTCATGCGTACTTTCCAGTACCACGGGTGGCGCAACGCCTGCGCGTCTCGCTTCCTCCCAACGCGCTGCGCACAAACACCATTTATCGCCTGCTTTCAAACCTGGAAAACTATATTGAGGAAAGGGCGTCATCAAATCATTTCCTTGCGATTTAGAATATTGTAAAAACTCATCCGTCATTTCTGCACAGACAACGTGGATGCCACTATCGGTCGGTCCCGTGTGACAAAATCCATCGCGATAATAACCCGTTTGGGGTTCGTAACAACAGCTTTGTAGTGCCGTGCCGAGTACATTTTTTGCGGAAGTAGAAGTAGCCATATTTGTAGTGGTGTAAATGCCCGAACTGACCAGAGCGGTGAGTAAGGCGGTAAATAAAATCTTCATAAATGAATTTTTACACCTAATGGCAAAGGGACGATTTTGTTTAGAGAAGAATTAAGTTATTGCGCGATTTTGATAAAACGCAAAAGTGCGAAGACGCGAAGAATTTTAGTTGAAACGCGGAGTTCGCGGAGGGCGCAGAGATTTTTTCTCTTTTAGCGTGTACGGATAGGGCATTTTTTACGAAGAGCATTTTTTCTGGCGAAAAAAGTTAAACGGACTGCGCGGAGCAGAATATATTGATGGTCAACAAGCAAGAAGGTAATTCAACGCACAAAGATCGACTACCATCTACCAGCTAAAAACTACCAACTTCTCAATCCTCATCCGGTTTTAATTCAAAACGCATAATAATATCGCGTACCAATGGGTTCACTTCCTGCATGGCGTAATATTTTTCCTTGATAGTCAACGGTTTACGGCGGGTAGGAGCCGCATTCGCCTTTACCTTTTCTTGGTCTATTTCGATGCGAAGGGCAAGTTCAGAGCGTTTGAATTTGTTGCGGAGTAAGCCAACTAGTGGGCGTTCATCGCGGATAGTACTTGCGCCGAGCGAAGAACCAACAACGGCGACTACTTCTTCATTTTCGATTTTCAACTCTGTATTTTGTAAGGTTGTGCGGACAGAATTTTGATCGTGCTGTTTAGCGTAAGCTAACCATACTTCTTGTGCACCTTCTACGGTCAGTGGTGGTAATTCGATGTCTTCTTCCTCGACCGCTGATTCTTGTTCGACTTCCTCGATGAGACTATCCAAATTCAAACTCATCGTGTTGAATTTGGAGGATAGACCGACACTGCTAGCAGGAGCATTATTTACTTCGTGAGGTGGAATAACTTCGGGAGGTATATTTTCGACCGCTTCCGAAATCGGTGGAATTGCTGTTTCGTTTACCGTATCTTCGACTATGGGGGTTTTCTGGTAACCTAGTTCAGTTACTTCATTTTCAACCGTCTTTTTATTGGCTGAAAATTCTGCCTGTAGTACTTCAGTGGTCGTAGTATTTTGTTGTGGTAACGGTTTTTCGTCGGACTTTGGCTCGTCAACAGACAAGAGTGTCTGTTCTCCATTAGGCGGCTCAACTAGACTTTTTTTTTCACCCGTTGCCACGGAAATGGCTTGCGGATTTTCGGCGATAGAAACAGCGCGACCGATGTACGCCATTTTAATTAATGCCATCTCTACGTGCAGGCGTTTGTTGCGCGCCATTTTATAATTTACGTCGCAATCATTGGCGAGATTTAATGCAGTGAGTAAGAAAGAATTCAAAGCAATCGCAGCTTGTTGTTGATAACGTTTTTTCAAATCGTCGCTGACTTCCAATAGTTGCAAAGTAGCTACATCCTTACAAACCAACAAGTTACGCAAGTGCTCACCCAATCCATTAATGAAAATATCCGCTTCAAAACCTTTGCGCAGAATATCATCAAAGATCAACATCACTTCACTGACATTCTCGGTCAACAAGGCATCCGTAAAGCGAAAATAATAGTCGTAATCAAGGACATTCAGGTTGGTAATGACATCTTCATAAGTCAACGACTTACCCGAAAAACTAACGACGCGATCAAATATCGAAAGGGCATCTCGTAGTGCGCCATCCGCTTTTTGCGCGATGATGTGCAGTGCATCATGTTCAGCGGTAATACCTTCATCCTTACAGATTCCTTCGAGGTGTTTAACAATCGCAGGAATCTGAATTCTACGAAAATCAAAAATCTGACAGCGCGAAAGAATGGTCGGAATAATCTTATGTTTCTCTGTCGTAGCGAGGATAAAAATGGCATACGGTGGCGGCTCTTCCAAGGTTTTTAGAAAGGCATTGAAAGCCGCTTGCGAGAGCATATGCACCTCGTCAATAATGAAAATTTTATACTGTCCTTGTTGTGGTTGGAAACGAACTTGCTCTACGAGTTGACGAATATGATCGACACTATTATTGGACGCGGCATCTAATTCGACGATATTAAACGTGCTACTTTCGGCGAAAGCCTTACAATTGTCACATTCGTTACACGGCTCAAATTCGTCCGTCTTATTCAAGCAATTCAACACTTTCGCCAAAATACGCGCACAGGTCGTTTTTCCTACTCCGCGTGGACCGCAAAATAGAAAAGCATGCGCCAAGTGATCATTCTTTTGCGCATTTTTTAACGTCTGCCCGACGTGTTCCTGCCCGACGACATCGGAGAAACGAGTAGGACGGTATTTTCTGGCGGAAACGATGAAGTTGCTCAAGTCAGTATGTTAAGAGGTCAGAGGTCAGACCATTTCAGTGTCAGACCATCTGCAATTGTCAGATAATTTACGGTGAGTTTGGGATAAATCTACTAAAATTTAATAAATCTAACCCTGCCACATCCGACAAATATAAACTTTTTGTAGCGAACCCAATTTTTTAAATAGGCAAAGATTTCCACATCGCATAGACTAGTGACATATAACCACTTTTTGATAAAAAGTTTGCTCTCCCGTTTTTATTTTGAGTAAATAGATACCAGAAGGAAGTTGAGCAGGGAGTTGAAAAAATGTATTTGACGTAGCACCAGGTTGTAAAGACGTTTGTATTTTTCCATCTAGAGCTAACAAATCAAGTCGTTGAATATTGAGATTGGTTTGAATTTGTAAATAGTTAGTAGCAGGCTGGGGATAGATTTTTAGTAAATTGTTTTCTACAAAATTTAACTGATTTACCAACTGATCAATCTCAAAATCAAGCACTTGTTCACACCCATTCGCATCCGAAATAGAGACCGAATAAAGTCCCGCTGCCAAGTTTTGCGCCAGCGAATCGATCAGTGAAATATCATGTGACCAAGCGTAAATATATGGCGGCGTTCCGCCCATTACCATCATGGTTGCGCGACCATTATTTTCGCCTAAACTTGCCATTAGCGTTTGTACATTTGCAATTAATAAAGGAGAAGCAGTCAGCTGGAAGTTGGCGATTTGCTGACAGCCGTTGGCATCACTTAACGTTAAAAAATAGTTGCCAGCAGCGAGATCCGTTGGTTGTTCACTGGTATCGCCGTTACTCCATAGATATTGATAAGGTGGCGTTCCGCCCTGCGCTTGGATTTGAATCATACCGTCCGTCGCATCGCCACAAGAGATATTAACTTGTTGCAACGTATCAATCTGTAAAGGTGTAGGTTCGGTGATGATAATTCCTGTCAAATTGGTAAAACTACCTGTTTCATTATCAGTAATCGTTACGGCGTATTCGCCCGCTGTGAGGTTGCCTAATACAATGGTATTTGCCACTATATTATCCTGAATTTGTCCCGTACTCCACACTACGCGATAATTGCTATTCGCATTTTCAATTAATAAAATTACACTGCCATCGGCTGCGCCTGCGCAACTGACATTGTTGGTTTGAAATTGTACATTTAAACTCGCTGGACGACTTTCGATAATGCCATCCGTTATAATTAAATTGACTAATTCTGCTTTGCGATTGATCCACTTGCTGGCTGCGGTATCGATTTGGATAGTTGTTGTTCCTGCGCGGAGACTGCGAAATTGCATTGACCAAAGGGAGTCATTTGCTAATAAAATCGTATCGCTCGTCGGTAGCCATTCGACGACGACTTTGCCGCGATTCGCTTCTGCGAAATATAGATTTTCGGTAAGGACAACTTTAGGAATAATAGTTAAAAATTCTAACTCACT
>JBGCES010000488.1:0-24084 GCA_045106545.1 Saprospiraceae bacterium | reverse complement strand
GATGAAAAAGGCTGCGCGAAAAAAGAGAACATCACTAACTTTTTAACGACCATGGGAGAGCAGTATTATCTCTATATCGGAACATATAGCCAATCTGCTTTAGCAGGGACTTTTGATATAAATATCTCCTGCGCGACCGCTTTGGCGACCGAATTAGTAAATTTTACTGGGGTCATTGCCGACGAAAACAATGTCATTCGTTGGAAAGTAGCTGATGAATGGAATATTAAAGAATACGTCGTTGAACGTTCCGCAGACGGGCAAAAAGATTGGATTACCGTCGGTAGCGTATCGGCGAGTAATTTGACTAATCATCAATACGAATTAGTTGATAAAACGCCACTTAAAAATGCATATTATCGCCTTAAATCGTATAATCAAGATGGTGCTTATGACACTTCTACCATCATTTATCTCAAACGAGAAAGTAAAAATGCTTTGAGCGTGTTTCCTAGTCCAACTACTGATGTCGCAACGGTACAATTTCACACCTTAACGGAAAATAAAGTGCTGCTAAGACTTACCGATATGATGGGACGTACGGTACAACAGCAAGAAGTAGGAACTATCATCGGTCAAAATAACATTCCGCTATCTTTAGGAACTTTAGAAAGAGGAATTTATATCCTTACGCTTGATGATAACGAGCAACGAAAAACGGTTCGTGTTCTTAAACAGTAGTTTTGTAAAAAAAAAGTCAGGGATCGGATACCTCGCAGGTATCCGATCCCTAATCTTTATCTCTTTTTGCCACCAGCTAAAGCAGATGGTGGGTGACTTTACACAAGTGTCTTCGACACTGCAAGGACAATCTTAGTAGTGTCGAAGACACTTCAAAAAAAGCCTAACCGTACACTTCAGTGTGCGGTTATCACTGTACAAAAGTGACTACAAATCTCGCAAAAAAACCAACCGATACATCTTCCCAATCGGCACGATCTCCTCGCCAATAAATATCCGATTTCCTTCAATTCTGTTAATCTTACTCTTTGCTACTACAAAGGATTTATGCACCTGCACTAGATCCTCATAATCCAATTGCGTAACTAAATCTGAAACCTTTTCGCGCAGCTTAATCGTTTCCGATGTCGTTACAATTTTAGCATAATTCCCTGCTGATTCGAGGTATAAAATCGTGTGTAAATCAATTTGTAAATATTTCTTATTGCTACGAATAAAAACGCGCTTGGAAGTCGTGGACGATAGGGGAGTGGAGATAGTCATATTTGCCGCTTGTGGCGGAATTGCTTTATTAACTGCCTGCACAAAACGCGCAAAACTAAAGGGCTTGAGTAGATAATCTATGACATTGAGTTCGTAACCTTCGAGCGCAAATTCCTGATAAGCCGTGGTTACAATAACGGGCGGTGGACTGGGCAACGTTTTCAAAAAATCAAAGCCCTTAAGCTTCGGCATATTTAAATCCAAAAAAATCAAATCCACACGCTGACTACGCAGATATTCCAATGCCTCCAACGCATCGTAGCAATGTTTTGCCAATTGCAAATGCGGCAGCATATCACCATAACCTTTGATAATATCGTGGGCGATGGGTTCGTCGTCAATGATTAAATATTGAGTCATAGGATGGGAGTTGGTAGTATTTTAAGTTGGTAGCTGGTAGTTGCAAATCGTTCATATTGAGCGACTTGTAAGTGTTTTAAAGAAAATAGCAATTTTTTATGTACCAAGAGAATAAAAAAAAAAGGCTAAGCACTTACTCGGCGGGATGCAGGTATTGTACTGTTTGAGCGGAGCGAGTTTACAATACTAGAATTTTTGGTTACTTTTTTTTCAATGAAAAAAGTAACAATGTTTTAGCAAATACATAAATACAATAATTTTTCAACTAAAAGTTTTATAAGAGAAACTACTGATAAAAATTATATCCTGTATTTCTCTGTGTCATTTGCAATTTATGAGAATGCGAGTTAAATGTTTTTACACTAAAAACCGCCAAAGATAGTGCGTTGCATTAGTTGGTAATACTAAGTTGCGCAGTAAAAATAATGCCTTTTTGTTTTGTAACGAAAGTATGCTTTTTAGGATAAACGAGTTGTAAACGACGGCGTAGATTTTTTAAACCAATACCAGCTTTACCGTTGGAAATTTCATCCGAAAAATTATTACTAATTGTAAAATTAACCACCTCTTTGGTCGCTATCAATTCGATGTTTACTTGCGCGTCGGTGGTCAATTGCTCTACGCCATGTTTAAACGCATTTTCTACCAAAATAATAAAAAGTAAAGGCATAATCGCCTGCTGATCGTCCGCTATTTTTGTTTCAAATAGAATATTGATTGGTTTGCGGTAACGCGCCTCGTGTAACGCAATATAACTTTTTAAATACGCGACTTCCTCCGCAATTGTAACGACCTCTTTTTGCCCTTCATAAATACTGTAGCGCATCAGTTCCGATAATTGTAAAACGAGTTGCTGCGCTCGTTGGGTATCCTTCCCAATCAAGCCATAGAGATTATTGAGTGTATTAAAAAAGAAGTGCGGATTGACCTGACTTTGGAGGTGTTTTAACTCACTTGCTGCTAACGCATTTTTTAATTTAAAAATGGCCAAAAGGCGTTGAATCAGCCAAACGCTTCCAATCGCACTAATTAGAATATAATAAGCAATTATCAATAGAATTACCACAGTTGGATAGCCTTCTAAAAGGATAACTGAATCACTTTGCGTACTGATTAAAATATAAAAAATAATCAGCATCGGAACAATCAATGAAGCTGCGGCTATAATGGCGAAAGTCCGCCATTGTTGGGTATTGAAATTAATAATCATACCCCAAAATTATAGGGTTATTTGCTTTATACAAAAAAGCTGGATGAACAAGGTGCAAGTAGGGTCGAAGAATCATTAAGTAGTGATAAATGACTTTGATGACTACTTAAAGAGCATGTAACATCACTCGGCTATCGTTGCGCCCAGTTCCTTGAAAACTACTCATTGCAAAGATAAATTTGTGGTGATTCTTTCTTAATTATTTGGTCACCACATCGTCCAATGTCTTCAAGACATTGAACGTATTATCACGTTATTTCTAAATACCATCAATGTTGGAAAAACATTGGCGGTCAAAACAACTCATCATGAAAAAACGAATTTTGCGCTATTTTAAACACCTTTTACTCACCATTCTTGCCGTAATTATTATTGGCTTTGGTATCATTGTTAGTCTGGGGGGCGCGGTTCACTATGGAGATAATCCCCTGATGCGAAATTTAGACGGTGAAGGACCGTATCTTTTTTATCAAAATGATAGTACGCTGACAGTCAATTACATACGTGGGAATAAAGATGATGGATTTACAGTCAAACAGCAAGATTACTCTACGGATAGTACGATTGCACTGACCTGCAATTTCCCATTAGATTCCTCCTCGTTTTCTTTTAAACTTAATACCAATATATCTACGCCACCTGTAATTTATCAAGACGAGCAATCTATTGTTGCCTTATCTGATATCGAAAGTGGTTTCAAAACCTTTCGCGATTTTCTGATTCGTCAGCGCGTTATAGACGAGCAGTTGAATTGGATTTTTGGTAAAGGACATTTAGTCTTAGTTGGTGATCTCGTAGATCGCGGATATTCTACGACGCAAGTGTTGTGGTTGATTTATAAATTAGAACAAGCCGCACAAGTGCAAGGCGGAATGGTACATTTAATCATTGGCAACCACGAATTGAAAAATATGCAAGGCAAGTATGAATCGGCTTCGCCAAAATATTACGGCGTAGCGGCGATTCTGGGCAGACAACCGCATGAATTGTACGCGCCACATTCCTTCTTAGGTAAATGGCTGGCAAGTAAAAATACGGTGGAACGCATTAATGGTGTCCTCTTCGCTCACGGTGGCTTACATCCTGATATTGCCAATATGGAGTTGAGCTTAAACGAAATTAATCAACTGATTCGCAAAAATTATTACTATCCTTATTATCCAAAACCGCAGGAAACAGATGAACAATTGTTGAATTCTAATCGCACAGGCGTAGCGTGGTATCGCGGCTATTTTAAAGAAGATTTGGAACAAGAACAAATAGATGCGGTATTAAATAAATTTTCGACAACCGCCATCGTCGTTGGTCATACGATTCAGTCCAAAGTTAATCGGCAATTTGATGGTAAAGTAATTGCGATTGACGTGCGGCATCCGAATGATTATCATCAGAATTTTCCACATCGGGATTCGGAAGGATTGTTAATTGAAAACGGAGGATATTATCGCTTATTACACAAAGGAGAACGGATAGAATTGTAATAAATGGCACAAAAATTCTTGCAAAGAGCATAGATTAGCAACGCTAAAATAATTAATTGAACGATTTGGCAATGGGGATTTTTTGTCTTGTTTGTAAAACATAGAAAAAATCGTCCCCGAAATTCTTCGGGGCAGGCTAATTCTAAATCTCAAGTGTTTAATTAATTATTTCGGCAATACTTACTTCACATGAAAAGTATCTTTTTCTAATCTAATTCTAATGGTATCTTGTCCAAATTTTGCTCGACTAAAAGCTTCTTTTCTAGCTCTTTCCATTAGTTGTGCCCGACTGATTTCTTCTTCATTCATATATTCAGTGACGATAATATTATCTTCAATTTTCATACTGTAAATATCGTTTTGTGCGAGTAGAAAAAGGCGTAAAAACATTAAGAAGAATGTAGCAATAGCCAGACCACCGAATACTTTTGACCATAATTTGAGAAGCTGATTATTGTAACTTAGTTCCCAAAGGATGGCTCCGATAATGCCAAGCACCCAGGTTAAGGTAAAAATAGCAAAGAATACCGCTGAGTCACTCCAGCCTTGTGCCATAGCCGATTCGGTGGAGTCGTTTGGATCGACCCAGACGTTTACTCTTTTGGCATATTTAAGTTTGTCATGTATCTCGAAGTATCGATCTACATTCCCACGACCATAGCCAAAACTTATTCTTTTGCCGTTATAGGCTTTTCCAGCTATTTGATATTCGTAGGAAACGATGTTCACATAACTATCGGCATCATCATCCGTGCCGTAGTCTATATCCAATTGTACATCCATTAACTTCGCTTCATGAGGAACCCAGTTCCGCATTTGTTCAATCTGGAGATAAGTCTTTGTCGTACTCCATAATAGAAACATAGCGGCAGCGGCGAAAGCAAGGGTGGAGAGTATTGTTCCCCAGTTTTTCATATATATTTAAGCGATTAAATCTTTCTTAGAAGCTGTTTTAAAACTTCTGGTGAAGTCGAAAACGCCGTATTTTTTGTCAGGACAAGGCTGGAAATTAGAAGTATCGTCCTTTTACACAACTAATTTCTTAACGAAGTACTGGCGAAAAAGACAAGTTTGTAGACCAGCAGAGATTATAAAACAGCTTCTTAATTAGGACTGTACAAAGTTTTTATTTGACGCTGATTCTCTATGATTTTTATGATTCAAGCGGGTCGTGAGCGACATAAGACCTACTTGAAGCATAAAAATCTGCGTTTATCTGCGTCAAAAACTGTGTCTTTTGCAAAACTTTGTACAAGCCTACTTCTTAATAACGAATAAAAATAAGAAAGGCGGTCACCTTAAGTAACCGCCTTTCAAAATGTAAAATCTCAAATATGTTTACAGCGTTAATTGCATATCCATATCGTTACATTTACGACGCAATTTGCGCAGACCTTTGTCGCGAATTTGGCGTACACGCTCACGAGAAGTGCCGACTAATTCACTAATATCACCTAACGACATTGAGTGTTTGCGCTGAATACCGTAGTATAGCGTCAATACTTTTGCTTCGCGTTCGGTCAATTTATTTAAGAGAAATTCAACTTCTTTAGATTGAGTTTCTCTTACTTGTAGATCGAAGTCAGGCATCTCGATATTATCATCTGCCATGACACTTGCCATTGAATTATCGCTATCATCGCTTAAAGGCGCGTCTAACGAAGAACAACGCTTGTACATTTCCAGATTCTTACGAACTACTTCTACGGTCAACTCTGTAGCCTCTGCAAGTTCAGCAGCCGTTGGTTCTCTTTCAAAGGTTTGTAAAAACTCAATTCTAGAGTTGTTGATTTTACGAGAAATTGCTTGCTGATTAGATGGAAGCCGGATTTTACGTCCTTTATCATTGATCGCTTGAATAATACTTTGACGAATCCACCAAACAGCATAAGAGATAAATTTGAAACCACGCGTTTCGTCAAACCGACGCGCTGCTTTAATCAATCCTAAGTTACCTTCACTAATCAAATCGCCCAACCACAAACCAGCATTTTGATACTGTTTGGCTACTGACACTACGAATCGCAAATTATGGCGTACGATTTGCTCCAATGCTCGTTCGTCTCCGCTCTTAATGCGCTTAAAAATAGCTAATTCCTGATCGGGAGTCAAAACGTCATAGCGGGAGATTTCTGAAAGGTACTTTTCTAATGATTTTTCATCTCGTCTGGTAATACTATGGGTGATAATTAATGCACGCATATCAATATTTTATGGTAAATTTTTCTCTGATTATGGTAGTGAAAAAGTCAAGTTGCTTACTAATCAGAGTGTTGTTATTCTAATTAAACAACCGAGTATAGTGAAAAAAGTTGGAAACTGCAAATTTAAATAGTCAACACTACTTTTTTTTATAACCTATTATATAGTAATTTGCCTGTAACTAATTGATAATGAATGAATTAAAAAAATATGTTATCTAAGTGTAAAAATTACAAAAAGTGTTGATAAAGTAACAATGAAATAATTAATTCGTCCAAATGATAAAGTTATTATTTTATCGTTACACAGGCATAAAGCACTTAAATTTATTATCAAGGAATAAATTGTTTTTGACTCGGTATATCAATTAATTTTCGAATGCTCTTATAGTAACAGATATTCGTCGTCCTTTGTTCTTTCCAAAGTGAGGAACTTCGTGAGTAAAGGCTTGATTAGTAATATATGGCATCACAAAAACCTGTCCATCGGGTGCATTGAAATCAAATTTTCCTTCCGCTTGATAGGGACGTAATCGAAATGTTCTTTCATTACCCAAAGAAATTGTCACAATTGGTGCACTATCGACCATATTAGTCGTACTGTCTCGATGCTTGCCAATGTAATGTTTCAAATCTCCATCGTACCAATCCAATAAGATCCCATTGAGCCGTTCATCAATTTCGGTTTGTGCCCACTGAAGCAAAGGATACAATATTTCAGGCACTGGTAACGCCTTATTGACACGTCCCGTGTAGGCATAATCCATACCGTAAGCCTGTTGCCAACGCGGCGTAGCTACCTCCTTACCGTGCATTTTTATAATATGAAAATCATCTGGATGGAGATTCCAAAGGTGGATGAAATCTAAGTTTTGTCTTAAAGAAACAGGAAGTTGAGTAGTTTGAATAGAATAGCCCTCTGATAGGGGTAAAGTTTTAAAAGTTGTTTTCTCTTTAGTAATAAATAGATTCGTTTGCATTTTTTTGTTGGTAAAGGTAGAATTTAATTTTAAATTAAAACAAAAAGTTTTTAAATATTTGTTTTTACGACATTGCTTATTTTTGTATCATGATTCAGCCACTTACTCGCCGCCTACAACAAATTGCGCCTTTAACAGCAGAAGAGCAAAAACTACTCCACGAAATAGTACCATATAGGGTGTATCAAAAAGACGAGTTTATATTGATGGAAGGTGACGTATCTAACCAAAATTTGAATTGCTCTCTCGCGTCGTGATGGAAGAAGCAATGATCATTTATTAAGACATTATCGCCTCCTTTGAGGTACTTCTAGAAGACTGGGCACTTACTCCATCATTTTATCGGGAGGAGAGATAAAGATACCTAGACGGATAAAAGGCGCGTCGGTAGGTTCGACTTCAAAAGAGCGAGCAAATTCATTTTTAGCTTCAAAGCTCGTTCTAAAATTAGTCTGATAGCCAACCCGCGCGTTCACCCAAATCCAAGGAACAATTTTCTGTTCTAATTCGATCCCCATTTGGATTTCTGAGTGTCGCAGCACATAGTCAGCCATTACAAAATCGGTCGTATCAAAGGGACGTTCTACATTGATACGATAATTACGGCTTGAAAAATTAATCCCCGCCAATAAAATGGTCTTTGGACTAAGATTGTAGCGCACCTTAGCGATTGCGGGCAGAAATAATTCAATACCCCATTTTTGATTAAAATTACGATTATACAAAAAGACAGGCAGCGCGATGAAGCGATTACGAAAACTCGAATTAATCGTTAAACCAACGCCCCATTCTAGCAACTCTGATTTCTTTACGCCGTACATACCTGATAGCGTATAAATGCCATAACGTTTATTAAAATTAACAAAACCTTCATAGTCGCCATTAAATTTAGTTTTTAACCGTAAGGTGAGATAAGAATATTCGTTTAAGGCTTTAGTTGCCAATACTTGAAATGCAGTACTTTTCATCGTTTCGCCATCGATCTGAGCGAATTCTGGTTCGAAGTTGCCAGTAAAATTTCCAATGTCATAATATTCGGGACGATAACTAGCTCCAACTAATAATTTGAAATCGTCCTTTAGGATAAGGGGGATTTTTATTTTTAAAATCAATAAACCTAAATGATCCAGTTCAGGAAAAGGACGCTTGAGTGGGGTTTCTGTTTCTTCAAAAAAACTATTACCCAAAGCCTGATAAGCGATGTCCAAACCACGACTGCGGGACTTATTTTTTAGTCCTGGTTTGCACCAATCACAATCTACGCCGATTAGTGATTCCGTGTCAATCGCATCTTCTACCAAAAAATTAGGCGCTATTTGCGCTTTTAATAAATTTGCTTTAAGAATAAGAGCAGCTAAGAGTATCAATAAGAGATATCGGGACATATTTATATAGTCTAACGGAGATGAGTTTTTTACTTACTATTACATTATTTTCACAGTGGATGTTCTAGCTGATTGGGGATAAAATAATCGAAATAAGTTGATATTTAATTGATTTCTTTGAAAAAAATTAAAAAATTTCTTGACCAAATTGAACGATTTGCTACCGACCAAGCACAAAATTTTTACTTTTGCGTTCAAAATCCTATACAACAATTTAGTTGTTTAGGCATTATTAAAGAACCTAGAGTATTAAAATAAAGTAAATACTTAACGATTTTTTTCTATAAAAATTGATTGAATTAAGTATTAAAGTAGATTAAAGATATTATCCGCTTGATATTAGATGATTGATAATCAAACATTTGTAAAATTTATAATGTATAATATCTAATGTCTTTCTACTTATGATTACTTTTTTTAATTAAAGGAATACTCTTTGCACAGCTCAATTAGCTTAATCTATAGCCGAAATATATCGGGAAAGCACTAACACATTAAAATAACTACAAAATATGCCAAAGAACCTCTTAATAGTAGAGTCTCCGGCGAAGGCAAAAACCATCGAGAAATATCTCGGCGAAGATTTTAAAGTAAAATCAAGCTTCGGTCACGTACGCGATTTGGATAAAACCAATAATGCAGTGGACGTAGATAATGATTTCGACTTGAAATATATCGTCTCGCCCGAGAAGAAGAAAGTGGTTAAAGAACTGAAAGATTGGGTCAAAAAAGTAGATGAAGTTTGGTTAGCGACGGATGAAGACCGCGAAGGAGAAGCGATTTCTTGGCACTTGTGTAAAGTGTTGGGACTAGACGAGCATACGACCAAACGGATTGTTTTCCGTGAAATTACTAAACCCGCCATTCAAAAAGCCATCTTAAAGCCACGCACGGTGGATTTAAATTTAGTCGATGCGCAGCAAGCACGTCGGGTATTGGATCGTTTGGTTGGATTTGAGTTGTCGGGTATTCTTTGGAAAAAAGTCAAAGGAAAACTCTCGGCAGGACGCGTGCAATCTGTAGCAGTTAAATTGCTAGTAGAACGCGAACGGCAGATCATGGAGTTTGAAGCCAAGCCATTTTACCGCATCAACGCTATCTTTTCGGTGAAAAACGAAGCGGGTAAATTGGTGGAGCTAAAAGCAGAACTACCTACGCGCTATGATACAGAACAAGAAGCACAAACTTTCTTAAATAAAAGCGTAGGTGCGACTTTCAAAATCAATGATATTGAAGTCAAACCGTTGAAACGTAAGCCGACTGCACCTTTTACTACCTCTACCTTACAACAGGATGCGAGTCGTAAACTAGGTTTTGCAGTAAAACGTACCATGTCCGTTGCCCAGCGGTTGTACGAGCAAGGTTTTATTACCTACATGCGTACGGATTCGGTCAGCTTGAGTGAAACGGCACTCCAAGCGATTGCTACTGAAATCGAAGATAGCTACGGTCAGGAATACCTACAAACTCGCCGCTTTAAAACCAAAAAGAAAGACGCACAGGAAGCGCACGAAGCCATTCGACCTACTTACATTCAACGTAAAAACGTCAGTGGCGACCGCGACGAACAGCGTTTGTATGAGTTAATTTGGAAGCGTACAATCGCTTCGCAAATGGCAGAAGCGAAACTAGAAAAAACCACTGTCCGCATTGGTAATTCTAATATCCCAGCAGCTACTTTGAACGCAGTTGGTGAGGTATTAAAATTTGATGGTTTTCTCAAAGTATATCTAGAAGGAAAAGATGACGATGGTGAGGAAGGCGAAGCAAAAGGTATTTTACCGCCGTTGAAAATTGGACAAGTATTAGACTTGGATAATATGACAGCAGTGGAGCGTTTTACACGCCCTCCAGCACGTTTTACGGAAGCAGCTTTAGTAAAGAAATTGGAAGAATTAGGTATTGGTCGTCCATCTACTTACGCACCTACAATTTCCAAAATCATGGAAGAAGGGCGTGGTTATGTAGTAAAGGAAGAAAGAGAAGGTGTGGAACGCAAGTATAATTTCTTGACGTTAAAAAATAATAAGGTCGCGAAAGAAGTACGTACTGAAACGACGGGCGCGGTGAAAAATCGCTTGATTCCTACGGATTTAGGTATGATCGTGAGTGACTTCCTTTCAAAACACTTTGAAGGAGTCATGAGCTATGGTTTTACCGCTGATCTGGAAGAGCAGTTTGATGAAGTAGCGGGTGGTAAAATTGACTGGCGCAAGCTACTCAAGGATTTTTATATTCCTTTCCATACTACAGTAGAGGATACTTTAGAAAATGCAGATCGGGCTACGGGCGAACGGATTTTAGGTAAAGATCCTGAAACTGGGCGCAATCTCTTGGTTCGTATGTCTCGTTACGGTCCAGTTGTGCAAATCGGTAGCCCCGAAGAATTAGGAGAAGAAGAAAAGCCACGTTATGCTAATTTGAAACGTGGACAAAGTATGGAAACGGTTACTTTTGAAGAAGCACTAGAGGCTTTCAAATTGCCGCGTACTTTAGGTGATTACGAAGACTTGGAAGTGAGCATTGGCGCGGGGCGTTTTGGTCCTTATGTCAAACACAATAACAAGTTTATTTCAATTCCACGGGATGAAGATCCATTGGAAATGACTTTCGAGCGTGCTATTGAGTTGATTAAAATCAAACAAAAAGAAGATGCGCCGATAGATATTTATCAAGAACACGAAGTCACCCAAGGTAAAGGTCGATTTGGTCCATTTTTGAAATGGAATGGTATGTTTATCAACATTCCTCGTCGCTTCGATCCAGATAATTTGACGAAAGAGGAAATGCATGAACTGATTGACGCAAAAGTGGAAAAAGAAGCCAAGCGTTATATTCAACGTTGGGATGACTTGAAACTGAGTGTGCAAAATGCGCGTTGGGGACCACTCATTAAGTGGAACAAAAAGAACATTAGCATTCCGAAAATCGACGGCAATAGAATTACGCCCGAAGCAGCTGCGGAAATGACGCTGGAAGAAGTAAAGGAATTAGTAGAAGAGAAATTTCCAGATGCGTTTAAGAAAAAGACACGGGCGAAGAAAAAACCAGCTGCTAAGAAGAAAACGGCAGCTAAGAAGAAATAAATGGAGCACAGACACTCTTGTCTGTGTTTAGGAAAAAGTCTGTTGATGGATTTCACAGGTATCGGATACCACGCAAAGCGTGGCAAGCTCTCGAAGGTATCCGATACCTAAATCAGTAAATTTAATCCATCATTTGTGCTGAATTAAATAACAAAAAAATATCACAGACAGGAATGTCTGTGCTCCACGAAAAATGGCAGAAAAAAAAGAACAACCCAAAAATCAACTCAGCATCGAGTTGACGGATGAAATTGCGGAAGGTATTTACAGTAATCTAGCGATGATTTCGCACAGCAATAGCGAATTTGTAGTCGATTTTATGCGCTTGATGCCCAATGTACCTAAAGCGAAAGTGAAATCACGCATCATCTTGACGCCTGAACATGCTAAGCGATTGCTGAAGGCATTGCAAGACAACGTGCGGAAGTTTGAAGCGCAACATGGTCGCATTAGCGAACCAGAGCAGCAATTGCCGCCAATGAGCTTTAACACGCCTAAGGCGCAAGCGTAAGTTGAGTTTGTAGTCGAAAGTTGGTAGTTGGTAGTCTTCACGACGAGCAACTACCAACTACTAACTAAAAACTGCTAACTTAAAAAATGGACTACCAGCAAATACTTACCGATCTAAAAAAAGGCAACTACGCGTCGCTTTACCTGCTACACGGAGCGGAATCCTATTTTATTGACGTGGTCTCAGATTACATCGAAAATCACGTCCTCGCCGAACACGAACGCGCCTTTAATCAAACCATTCTCTACGGAAAAGAAGTCGAAGCTAAGACCTTAATTGATGCTGCTTATCGCTACCCAATGATGGCGGAGCGACAGGTCATTATTTTAAAAGAAGCGCAGGAAATGCGGACTTTAAAAAGTATTTTAGCTTACGCTGAAAAGCCCGTTGCGACGACCATGCTCGTCATTTGTCATAAGCACAAAAAATTCAATACCAATACGAAATTAGGCAAGGCAATTAAGAAGAATGGCGTGGTACTGGATGCCAAAAAAATGTACGACAACCAAGTGCCTGCTTGGATAACTAACTATCTGAGAACCAAACAGTTAAAAATAAATCATAATGCCGCCGATCTGCTTGGTGAATACCTCGGAACGAGTCTTTCTAAAGTCGTCAATGAGTTAGATAAACTCGCGATTAATCTCGCCGCAGGAACGACAATTACCACCGAAATTGTCGAAAAAAATGTTGGTATCTCTAAGGACTATAACGTCTTTGAATTGCAACGCGCCCTCGCCCAACGCGACGTATTAAAAGCCAACCGCATCGTCAATTATTTTATCTCTAATCCACGTAAAAATCCCTTGGTACTGACCATCGGTACGCTCTTCAATTTCTTCTCGAAAGTCTATCAATATCACTTCGTCAAAAATCAACCTGAACGCGCAATTTTGACTGCTTTGAACTTGCGCTCTAATTGGTTTCTCCGCGAATACCAAGCCGCAGCCCGCGCTTTCCCCTTGCCTAAAGCAAAAGAAATTATCGGCTTACTTCGTGAGTACGATCTGAAAAGTAAAGGCGTAAATTTTAATAGTACGACTACGCCAGAGGGGGAGTTGTTGAAGGAGTTGGTGTGGCGGATATTGCATTGAAAATAGGATGGCGAAATGGTTGGATTGTCAAATTGTGACTAACTCGCAATCACGCAATCACGCAATCACATAATTTTACTCGCCTTCATAGAGTCTTTTACCCATATGCTACATCATTCAAAAATAAACGTCCGATTCTCAAACGGCAATATCTTATGCTGAATCTGCTGATGAATCGCCTCCGATAAGACAAATTTTTCCAAATTCTTACCTTTTCTCACTAAGTCCTTGACGGTATCACGGTGGGTGATTTTAACGACATCTTGTGCGATAATTGGACCCGCGTCTAGTTCGGCGGTGACGTAATGGCTGGTTGCGCCGATGATTTTTACGCCACGTTCGTAGGCTTGGTGGTACGGTTTAGCACCGATAAAAGCGGGTAGGAAAGAGTGGTGGATATTGATGACGCGATTTTTGAATTGGTTGATTAAGTTATCTGTCACGATTTGCATATAGCGAGCTAGAACGATAAAATCTACGTCGTTTTCTTTTAATAAGGCGATTTCCGCAGCTTCCTGCTCGTCTTTATTTGCTGCCGTAATTTTAAAAACATGGTAAGGAATGTCAAATTGCGCCGCAATTTTACCACAATTAGGATGATTACTGATAATCACTGGAATCTCAATATCCCATTCGCCCGATGCGTAGCGTTGCAAAATATCGTATAAACAATGCGTTGATTTAGAAACAAAAATCGCCATGCGCGGCTTGCGATTCGTGAAGCGTAATTCGTACTTCATCTGAAAGCGATCGCCAACCAAGGTCGCAAAAAACTCGTCGATTTTAGGCTGCGGAATCTGAAAATCGTGCAAATCCCATTCTACCCGCATGAAAAACTGATTCAAGTTGCGATCAACATATTGATCGAGGCTAATCACATTACCGTTATTGCGGTGCAAAAAGTCAGTCACGGCAGCGACAATACCCGTTTGGTCGGGACAGTGAATTAATAAAACTGCTGTATTCTTTCTAATTTTTTCTTTCATTTTCTGCTGTGTTGGCATCGCCAATGTTTCCGTATTCGACATGATATAAATCGTTTTTGTTGGTAGTAAAGGCTTTTGTCTTTACTACCAAAAGACTACAAAATTAGTAAAAAAAGCTATACGTAAAAGCCTCAATTTATATTGCAAATGCAGTACCATTTTAGTACTGGTTAAATAATAAGAGAATAGGAAAAAAATAATATACTCAGCCAAAGCTAAAGCGCAGCGGAAAGCTGCACCCTAGCGAGGGTTACTTAAATCAAAAAATCACTGTGCCCAACTAAGAACACAGTGATTTTTATGTAAATCGTGTAATATACGTCAGCCGTACAGACGTTTTATAAAACGTCTCTACCCTAAGCTACTTCTTCTTCCACCTTCTGCGACTCCGGACGTAAGCCACGTACCGTACGACCTGCTTGCCACATTTCGCTGTTGTGTATTTCTGCTAATTCCGCTTCTAACTTCACGCGGTAATCAGATTGACTGTTACTGTCGATAGAGCGCTGAGCTTCTTCGCCTGCTGCTACACTGTCGTATAGATCGTTGAAAACAGGTAATGTCGCATCGCGGAATTTGTCTTTCCAATCCAACGCACCACGTTGTGCGGTCGTTGAACAGTTAGCATACATCCAATCCATACCGTTTTCTGCCACTAATGGCATCAAACTCTGGGTCAGCTCTTCCACTGTTTCGTTAAACGCCTCTGAAGGTGTGTGCCCGCGCTGACGTAAAACGGTGTATTGCGCTTCAAAAATACCTTGAATCGCACCCATTAGCGTACCACGCTCGCCAGTTAAATCACTATAAACTTCTTTTTTGAAAGTCGTTTCAAATAAGTAACCAGAACCTACACCGATTCCTAATGCCACTACACGTTCGTAAGCGCGACCCGTAGCATCTTGAAAAATGGCGTAGCTAGAGTTCAATCCGCGTCCTTCGACGAACATGCGGCGTAAACTTGTACCTGATCCTTTAGGTGCTACTAAAATTACATCCACATCTTTGGGAGGGATGATGTTTGTGCGTTCTTTATACGTTACCGCAAAACCGTGCGAGAAGTACAATGCTTTTCCAGGCGTCAAATATTTCTTCAAGGTTTCCCAAACGGAAATTTGCGCCGCATCAGAAAGTAAATATTGAATAATTGTTGCACGTTTTGCTGCTTCTTCAATGCTAAAAAGCGTCTCACCTGGCACCCAACCATCAGCAACTGCTTTATCATAAGACTTAGAAGGACTACGTTGACCAATGATTACATTAAAACCATTGTCGCGTAAATTCAAAGATTGTCCTGGTCCCTGCACACCATAGCCGATAATGGCAATGGTTTCATCTTTTAATACCTCGCGGGCTTTTGCTAAAGGAAATTCATCGCGGGTAACTACGTTTTCTTCTACGCCGCCAAAGTTTAATTTTGCCATGATCTGATAATTTTATTTTTAGGTAAAGGGTTGAAAGGTGAAGGGAAAAGGGAGAAATGTCATTTTTTTTGATAAATAAAAAAGGAATAAAATTGAACCCTTTACCCTTTTCCGTTCACCCTTAGCCCATTGCTTCTACAAAAATAGTACAATAGTAATGGGAAATAGGAAAACCTGAATAATCAATTCGTTGATTTTACGATTGCTAATTTAGAAAATTCGACATTAATGCAGAACTGTGTTTAACATAAGTGTTTGTAAATCAGATTTTTACGTAAAATAAAATCCGTTTCTATAAAATTGCTATTTCGCAATTTGCAGCGTTTGACTAGCGATAATTTGTCCGTTTTTTGCGATGATTTGTATCCCATAAATTTGTGAAGAAAGCGAAGGTGGTAAGTTGAAAGGATAGCTGTTGTCTGTTTGTTGGATAATTTCTTTTTTTAGTATTCGTCCTGTAGAATCGCTTAATTGAATGGTAAAGGGCGTCGCTACTTGCTCAGAGAATTCGATGGCGATTTGCTCTGCGCTTGGATTCGGGTATATTTTTATGGACGTGATTAATTTTGGTTGTAAATCAAAAACGAGCGTTTTTAATAAAGAGGCACTGTACAAGCGAGCGGGAAAGATGAGCACTTCTTCTGCGCTGATCCAGAGTTCATTTGCATTGCGATAAGCGACGCCTTCGATTTGTCCATTGGTAAAATAGCCGCCCGCGTAATCAATACGGATCGCCGTTCCTTCCAGAAAGTTAGTGTCAGTAAAATCACGAATGACGACTCCAAAAGTACCCGTTTTACCACTGCCTGTTTCGCTAATATCTTCATACGCCAGCAGAAAAATTTCCTCACCCGTCGGCGAAATATCGGCGGCAGTTACTAAGCCTTTTAAGTCGTAAGATGCGCCTTTAGTCGCTGCGATGCTGTCGGTGGAAGTGGTGGGTAAAGTGTAATGAGTCGTTTGTTCTCGCAACCATTCTTTGGTGAAAAGATGGATTTTGTCATTAAAAACAAACATTCCTTCGCAGTCGAAATCTGTTTTATTGGGTGGTTTTACGCTAGTATCCGTTTGTTCGGGATAGAAAAAAGAAATCGTTTCTACAAATTCCTGGCGGATGGTATCTGTTTCGGAATTGAAAACTTGTTCTAACGGCAATTTATAAATGACTAAGTCTTGGCGACTGCCATTGGAATTATTCCCATAATCACCGATGTATAAGTGCGTTTCGTCATGCGCTAAATCTTCCCAATCAATATTGGTCGCACCTTCAATAAATACGCTTCTTTCGGTTGCTCCAGTTGTAGTATTAATTTGGTACAATTCGGTTTTTCCACCGCTGTCATTGTGTGACCAAAGTTGGTCATTGTACCATAATAAGCCAGATGTTTCGGGTACATCTTGAATATTGGTGGCGAGTTGCAGGGTATCAGCAATTTGACCAGAAACGAAAAACGGAAAGCAAAGGAAAATTAGTAATCGCATAGTATTTAAAGATATTGGGGAAAAGATGATGATAAGTAGATTGACAAAATTGTCTAATTGTAAAATTGTGGCAAAACGTTCATAATGAACGACTTAGACGCTTGCATTGATTAGATAAATACGTCAACTTACTTATAATAGATGCTAGAAATTGAATGAATGAATATTCAGATTTATCGTATGATTCTTTGACAAATTTTGCAAAGCATGAAGTGCCTTCGTACGATGTCTTTGAGACATCGCACGTATTAACGTTAAAACACGAACAATGTCTGTAAGACATTACTCGAAAAATGCAAAATTTGTCAAAGACCCATTTTTATTAAACGCAAAGGTGCTAATCGGGAAGTAAAATTTGACCATTTCGTTCGTCGGTAAAAGTGCCTTTTTTACGAACAAATTTGCCATTTACAATCACGGTATTAAAACCTGTCGCCAGTTGTTTTGGATTATCATAAGTCGCGGTTGCTCGTACTTCATCTGGATTAAAAATGACTAAATCCGCTTTCATGCCCTCCGCAATGCGACCGCGATTATTGATGCTCAAAATATCTGCCGCTAATCCCGTCGTTTTATAAATAGCGGTTTCTAATGAAAATAATTGTTCTTGCTGCACGTAGGTTTCGATGATTTTAGCAAAAGTGCCGTAGCCGCGCGGATGATGCATCGTCGGGCTACCATCGGAACAAATACCGACTAAGCTATCTTGTAATAATCTACTTTGCAGTGCTTCGTTCATCACAAAATATGCTCCACTTGCGCCCTGTGGGCCGATTTCATCGACTAGAATTTCTTCAAAAGGCTTGCCGCGTTCTGTTTCTAAATCGGCTAAGGTTTTACCCGTATAAGGTGCAGTTCCCAGCAAAGTTGCTGCTGGTCCATTGCGGCGCGTCACTTTTTGACGCAAAAACGCTAATAATTCTGCCCGCCGCGTATTTTTTATTTGTTTAAATTGCGCGTCTGTCTTACTCCATTTGGGAAAAACAATGCCAATTCCCGTGCTACTCGCATTATACGGATAGACATCGGCAGTTACTTCTACGCCAGCATTGCGCGCCGTTTGTAACAAATCTAAGATTTGCTCCGCTCGTTCTGCACCTTTTCCATAAACTACTTTTAAGTGAGAAACGTGTACCCGTGCATGTTCACCTTGCTCCAATAATTCTTGTAACGATTTTGCAATTTGATCATCATCTTCGTTGCGAATATGACTCATAATCAGCCGATTTTGTTCGCCGACTATTTTTGCTAAAGCAATCATCTCATCTGCTTCTGCGTACAAACCAGGCGCGTACTCTAAACCAGTTGACATACCAAAACAGACCGCTAGATTGTTACGCAGCAGCGTTTTCATGCTGTCCATCTGTTGGGTTGTCCCAATAGGAGTGGAGTTGATATCCGTCATTTCGCGGAGCGTTCCATGACCGATAAAGGTGGCGATATTTAGCCCGATTCCTTGCTGTTGAATTTCTTTTTGCCAATCGGCTAAATTCGCGTAAGCGGGACTAGAACCGTCTTGTCCTAAAACGATGGTAGTAACACCCATTGCAGTAAAGTTTTGAAAATCAGGTGTCTGTAGCGGATTTCCGTGTGCGTGAAGATCAATAAAACCTGGAGTGATGATTTGACCTTGCGCATCATAAAGGATAGAGTCGGGGAGGAGAGGTGAAAGTTCGCTATTAATGGCAACTATACTATCACCTTGAATAAAAATATGACCATCGTAAGGAGCGCCACCTGTTCCATCAATGATTTTACCGTTGGTGATAATCAAATCGTAAGCAGGAATCGGTGCGGAATCCGTACAACTTGAAAAAAAGGTATAAAAAATAAATAGAGATAGGTAAGCTATTGAGATAAATTTCATACCCAAAGCTAAGGAATAAATAAACACATTGCTCTAAACGAAATATAGAAAATAAGAGATTTGATATCACGTCACAAAAAAAGCCTTCGCCCTTTTATAAAAGAACGAAGACTTTCCATTTTGCTGAATCTCTTTACAGTTAAGCTTTAGTAACGATCTAATCAGAAAAATGTTCCCAATAAAATAAAATTATGTTGGGTTAAGCAGAAAAAGATGTTCCACAACCACAGGTGGAGGAAGCATTAGGATTATTAAAGGAAAATCCACGGTTATTCAAACCTTCTACCCAGTCAATTTCCATTCCTAATAAGTAGATTCCGTGTGACTTTTGCATCAATACCTTCATACCGGCAATCTCGTATATTTCATCAGTATCTTTCTGAGTATCAAAGCCCAAGATATATGAAAAACCAGAGCAGCCACCACCTTTTACTCCAATACGCAAGCCATAATCTTCAGGAACATTCTGATCAGATTTGATGCGTTGCAGTTGAGTGATAGCAGTATCTGTTAGTTGAACTGGTGCGGTTATCGTAGTTGCGGACATATTATATAAGTTTTGAGTAACGGGTTTCGAGTATTGAGTTGACTCTAAATTAACCAGCTACCTTTATTATTTTAATAATTGTTCTTTTTACAAAGCTAATAAATTACGCGCAATGACGGAAAAAATTGCGTTGCGTTTGTGTAAAAACAACTTAGAAGGTAGAATAGTTTTTTAAGCATAAAAAAACACCCCCTTTGCCATTAGAGCAAAGGAGGTGTCTTTATTAGTTTAACTGTTGAAAAAGTTGAACTGTTTAAGCGCAATGCGCATCTACAATTAACTCATTCTGCAATTTAACTTATTATTCAACTACTAACGTTTCGTTTGCGAAACGTGTTCCGTCAGTCATAGTTACGGTATAGATACCAGCAGCTAAGTTAGTCAAGTTTAATTCAAGCGTACCGTTAGAAGCATTCTTAACGACGTTTGATTGTAATACTTGTCCTAAGCTATTGATAACTTGTACTTGTACATCCGTCGTTTCTGCTAATTCAAAGCTTACTGTAGCTAAGTCTTTCGCAGGGTTAGGGAATACAGAGAATGCAGCATCAAATTCGTGATCAACTACATCCGTAGCACAATCTGTACAGAAGGAGTAACAAACGATATCTAAAGAAGCAGCTTCTTCACCTACAGTTACTTCACGGTCACCGAATGCACCTACCGTACAGTCACCAGTTACTGTTTCGAAGTTACCTGCACCGTTTTGGTACTTGTAAGTATAAGATTCACCTACTTCTAATAATACAGTAGCAGAGAAAGTACCGTCACCATTGTCAGTCATTGCTTCACCGTTGAAGCCATTGAAAGCACCAGCTAAGAAGATACCATCAGCAGCTAAATCAGCACCTAAAGACGAACCATCTACGTTGAAGGTTACATCAACCGCAGAAGCCGCACCAGATAATGTCCAGATAAATGGCGCATCATCATCAGATGAACGTACGATCCATTCAATTAAGTAAGATGTACCACCTGTCAATGCAAGATCTACAACTTCTGCAGAAACGCCATTAGCACAGCTGTTATCATCGATAGCAACTTGATCAGGGCTAGTTAATGATTCTAAAGTACCAGTATGTACAACAACAACGTTGTCGTTACCAGCACCATCACAAGAAGAGATAGTTACTACTTCATCAACTGCTGGAGTGTAAACGTACCACTTAGATTGACCGTATAGCGTCAAACTAGTAGTGAAGCTACCTAATAATTCGTTACCTACAGTAGAGTTACCTGTAATCGATTCGATTTCGTACTCACCTGGCGTTACAGGAATTGCCGTTTGTGGTAATTCACCTGGCGCACCAAGATCAGTACTGAAGGTTAAATCGAAAGCGAAATCGTTCGCATCCCAACGGTTATCCCATACTATGTAGTATTGCTCACCACCTGTAACGACTACGTCACGTAAAGAAGCAAAAGCATCACCATTAGATTGTGCACATTGGTCATCATTAGCACCTACGATCGCATATCCTGCACAGTCACCCTGTACAATCCACAAACGAGAATCAGACTCAGAACCACAAGAAGAAACAGAAATTACACCGTCTTCAGCTGGAACGTAAGAGTACCAAACTGCACCAGCACCAGCTGCAACGTTAGTAGTAGATACATTTAAACCACCACCAAAACAACCTTCGTTGCCTTGTACTAAGTTATTACCCTCAGTAGCAGTACGTGCAGTTGCACAGTATTGACCTTCCGTTGCTTCAGGAATTTGCTGGAACAATACGTTATCAATGTAGTATAGGTTCGTTGCATCTAATGGGAAGAAGTTGATATGACTAATCTGGTTAGTACCAGGATCAGTTGCTAGAGCAAGCGTACTAAATGTCCAAGAGTGAACATAAGCACCACCTACATTCATTGTAGCAACGTCATTGTTTTGGTCAACGGTAATAATTACTTTGAACCAAGCATCTTGTGGGAAGTCAAAAGTAGCTACACCAGCAGTTACATTATCCATAGAAGCTACACCACTAGGATCTAAAGTAACTTGGAATGCAAACTCGTCACCTGGGTTGTTCAAGTGCTGCATGTTGAAGTATGCACCACGTTCTGCAGGAATGTACATGTCCCAACTCAAGTAATAGTGACCACCTGTACGGTCGCCTAATGTCAATAGGATATCTTCTGATCCACCACCTTCAATTTTTACAGAGTTAGTACCAGAGTTTGCTTGCTCGTCGCTTACTACTGAACCAGTACCACCTGGCCATAAGATAAAGTCATCAGATGCTACAGTTACATCACCCAAATCAAATCCATCAAAGTCTTCAGAAATTAATACCAATGGCTCAGCACAATTTTCTGGAACACAAGTAGCACAGCTATTGAAACATACTGTACCTACTGACAATGGCTCTGTTTGGCTAACAACTACAAAACGGTTGCCAGTAGCACCTACCGTACAGTCAGCAGGAATTGCTTCCTCCCAACCATCAGGACCATTTTTGAATTTGTACTGAGTCGTATCAAAAGCAGTTAAATCTACTGTCAAAGACCAAGTGTTGTCACCGTTATCGGTCATTGCAACATTTTCCCAGCCAGAGAAATCACCAGCCATGAAAACACCATCAGCACTTGCACCTACAACTGTCATGTCAACTGTGAAAGTAGTTGGAACAGCAGGAATATCAGAAATAGATAATGTCCAGTCAAAACCAGAAGCATCTAATACGTCAGACCACTCAATGTAGTAAGTTACACCAGCTTCAGCTACGAATTCAGCTAATTCAGAAGCAGGAGCACAACCTTCAGAAGCACCATCGTTGTTTTGACCAACAAAAGCTAAAGCATCACAAGACGCACCTGAGTATAAGTTAACTACTGTATTAGCAGTAGCACCACAAGAAGAAATAGATACCACCTGAGCAGCATCTAAAGTGAAAGAGTACCATTCTGATGCAAAACCATTCCGTTGAGCAGCACCAAACCCAGCTAATGTATCTACCGTGAAAGTACCTGCACCTACAGCAATTGCAGAACAAGCAGCTTCACCTTCCGCAGCTTCGAAAGCTTGTGGAGTGAAATCAAGTGAGAAAGAGAATCCTGTATTAGGAGCCATCCAGCGGTTGTTCCACTCAATGTGGTAAGTTGTACCAGCGGTAACAAAACGAGAAATACCAGAAGCCCAAGCTTGGTCTTCGTTGCCATCTTCAAATGGACAAGCATCATCGTTAAGTGCCTCTAATGTCAATGATTCTAAAGAACCAAGTACAGTACAAACACCAGTGTGTACTAATAAACGAGTATCAGCACCACCTAAACAAGAGTTAATAGACATCACACCATCTTCAGTTGGTGTGAAAGAGTACCACTTAGCAGCATCGATGTTGTCATCAACTTCAGAAGTACCAGCACCGTTACCGTTACCGAAAACAGGATCTTGGTAGATAGAATCTACTGTGTAAGTACCTGGAGTGATTGGTGTAGCACGTGCACAGAACAAGTTGTCAGCAACGTTCATAGTTACTGTAGTTCCTTCAACAGAACGAAGTGTAGCACATTCTTCCTGCGTTAAACCAACAGTTGGAACAGTCAATAAAGGAATGTTTGGATCATCTGGAGCTGCACCAGGAACTAGTAAACCGCCAGCATTGTTACAAATAATTACTGCAATTGCACCAGCATTTTGTGCATTAAGTGCTTTACCAGTGAAAGAACAAGCTCCACGGTCAACAATTGCTACTGAACCAGTCAGGTCGTTCATCAATTCGGTACAACCATCAGATGGCGTATCAACACCATCATCAACTACCATAATAGGCGCTGTGATTGGAGCTGTTACAAAAGGACCAAACGAGGCATCAAGCGTATAGTACGCACCTGCATTTTCACCTTCAGCAACAGTAACTAGTGTCTGAGCATTAGCGTTTGCAAACGCAAAACATAGCACTGCTACCGCAAAAAATTTAGATAGGTAATTTTTTAGCATAACAAAAATTTAAGTTAAGAAAATTCGGATTGTTGCGTAAACTATGGATACTGATTAATAATTGTAAAAAATCGAAATCAATAAGCTGTTGTTGATTGAAAAAGAAAATTTCTTACAAGTTTATTAATAAAGCACGAATAGAATACCGCAATTGGTTACTAAATAAGGAAGGAAGAGAAACCAGAGTGATTTAAAAGGTAGAACCTAAAAGGACGAAGGTAGAAGTTAACATTCTATCACTTTTTTATTCTGGCTTTTCATTCCGCTATATGGAAAAGAACCTCAGATCAATTGTTGACAATT
>JBGCES010000487.1:0-7304 GCA_045106545.1 Saprospiraceae bacterium | reverse complement strand
ATAATAAGGAATCCTTTGCGAAAGCGACAGAATTTTTGGCAGGTGGCGGCTTACTCTACGTCGCGCCCGAAGGTCAAAGCCACGTGGCGCGTCGATTGCGTCCATTGAAATCGGGAACAGCGCGGATAGCTTTAGCAACAGAAGCAGCGCACAATTGGCAATTGGGTTTACTGATTCTACCTTCTGGTGTAACTTATGATGCACCTAATTATTTTCGTACAAAAACTGTCGTGATGGGCGGCGAACCGTTGAGGGTGAGCGATTATCGCGCGATGTATGAAGAAGATTCTTTTAAAGCGGCGAGACAATTGACGAATGATTTGCAAGAGCGGATGCAGTCGCTATTAGTTCATACGGCGGATGAAGAGCAAGATCAGTTTTTAGCACAAATTGAAATACTATATCGAGAAGAAAACCCGATTTCGCCCAAAGCAGATTTTTATCGCTCGCAGTCAATTGCTAAAGAATTACAAGCCATACAAAAGAGTGATGAAAAACAATATATTGATTTGCAAAATGCTGTAAATCAGTTTTTTATAAAAATGAAAGCGCATAAGGTCAATTCAATTGCTGTCTTGCCAAAAGCAGAACAACCTTCCCTTTTTCAGCAAATTTTGCTACTAATCATCGGTTTCCCGATCTTTCTTTACGGTCTAATTAATAATGCTTTAGCTGTGTTTATTCCTGTAGCAATTACGCGAAAAGTGAATTTATATTATGGCTATAATGCGATGATGAAAGCATTGGTAGGGCTGATTACTTTTACCATTTTTTGGAGTTTGCAGACTTATTTAATCTATCAACTTTTTGATGGTTGGGCAGCGGCAATTTATTTTGCTAGTCTTTATCCAACGGGGATTTTGGCTTGGGATTATTATAAATATGCGCAGCAATTTGGCAATAATCGACGGTTTCAGCAGTTAGATAAAACGCAGCAACAAGACTTAATCGACCAACGCGAGCAAGCTTGGAAGGCGGTGAAGGGGTTGATTTAAAAAAAGAGGACAGACCGCTTTGCTGACAGAAGACAGACCACTTTGTTGTCAGATAGATTAGACTTAAATTTTATTTTTCTGTAAAAAAACTTTGCGTCTTCGCGCCTCCCGAATCAAGTTCTCCGAAATACTTCGGAGGAGGCAGGGACAAGTTTTGCGTTCATTCAATGCGCTCCACATGAACTACACTTTTTCCCAAATTGCTACCGCTTTAAAAGGTGAAATTAACCAACAGTTTGCGCCTAATATGGTTATTGAACACATCCTTTTTGATAGCCGAAAAGTTATCTTTCCTACCACTGCTATTTTCTTTGCGATTATTGGAAAACGTCAAAATGGACATCATTTCGTAAGTGATGCTTTCGCAAAAGGAGTACGTCATTTTGTAGTGAATCAAGATGAAGAAATTGAATTGCCTGATTTAGCAAAAGTTAATGTTTTAAAAGTAAGAAATACGACTACTGCGCTGCAAAAATTAGCGCTGTTTCATCGCCATCAATTTAACTTCCCAGTCATTGGAATTACGGGCAGTAATGGGAAAACGGTAGTCAAAGAATGGCTGTTTCAACTGTTACACGCGAATTATCAAGTCGTGCGCAGCCCGAAGAGTTACAACTCTCAAATTGGCGTTCCGCTCTCGGTTTTGCGCATTCAGCCGCAGCATAATTTAGGCATTTTTGAAGCGGGTATTTCCCAAGTAGGTGAAATGAAAAATATTGCGCCGATTATTACGCCTACGATTGGTGTATTTACGAATATTGGCGCAGCGCATAGTGAAGGATTTGACAATCAGAGGCAGAAGATTAGGGAGAAATTGCAGCTGTTTAAAAAATGTGAAACGTTAGTTTACTGTGTTGATCATAAAGAAATTGCTCAGGAAGTCGCTCAGGTATCGGATACCTCGAAGGTATCCGATACCTTTTCTACTTTTACTTGGTCAAAATCGCAAAGTGCTGATTTTCAAATTATTAGTATTCGTAAGTTTCGAAATTATAAAACTGAAATTGTAGCGAAACTTAATAATGTAAGTATAAAATTAGATGATTCTTTTAACCCACCATCTAATTTAGACCTAATACAAATCGAAATTCCTTTCGTCGATGATGCTTCTATTGAAAATGCGATTCATTGCTGGTGTGTTTTGCTACTTTTAAATATTCCACCCGAGGGAATTGCCCAGAAAATGTGGCAGTTAGAACCTGTTGCGATGCGTTTAGAATTGCGCGCAGGTGTGAATAATTGTACGATAGTCAATGACAGTTATAATTCTGATTTACATTCGTTAGAAATCGCGCTTAACTTTTTGCAACAGCAAAGTCAGCACGAAAAAAATACCTTGATTCTATCTGATATTCTACAATCAGGCGCAGCTAAAGAAAAGCTCTATGCGCAAGTACAGCGGTTGATTTCCAATAAAAATATTCAGCGATTTATCGGCGTAGGCGAGGAGGTAAATACTTTGCAAAAGTTAATATCCCAATCGGTCGAGCAAGCCTATTTTTCTACTATTACAGATTTATTAGCGGCTTATAAAAATGACGAGATTAGCTTTCAAAACGAGACGATTTTACTCAAGGGCGCACGTCAATTTACTTTTGAAAAAATTGCCCACCAACTCGCGCAACGCATCCACCAAACCGTCTTGGAAGTGAATTTGGACGCGCTCGTTCACAACCTTTCGGTATTTCATCAATATTTAAAACCTTCCACCAAAGTCATGGCAATGGTCAAGGCTTCGGCTTATGGAAGTGGAAGTATAGAAGTAGCACGATTATTAGAATTTCAAAATGTAGATTACCTCGCAGTAGCCTATGCGGACGAAGGAGTAGAATTACGACGGGCAGGCATTCAACTACCTATTTTAGTTTTAAATCCTGAAGCAGCAACTTACGATGCTTTGTTTGAATTCGATTTAGAACCTGAAGTATATCACTTAACAGCATTGCGAGAATTGATTAAATTGGCGAATTTGAAAAAAGAGCATTTACAAATTCATCTTAAGATTGATACAGGAATGCATCGTTTGGGATTTGAAGAAAAAGATGTCAATGCGATTTTAAGATTATTAAATCAACAACATTTCCTAACCGTCGCTTCTATTTTTTCACATCTAGCCGCCAGCGAAGCCGCCGAGCATGATGAATTTACTCAACAACAGATTAGAATTTACCAAACGGTCTATCGACAATTGAGTGAAGGATTAAGATACCAACCAATCCGTCATATTTTAAATTCCAGTGGCATTGTTCGTTTTGCTGATCAACAAATGGATATGGTTCGTTTGGGGATTGGTTTGTACGGCATTGATGGTAGTGCAGAAATTCAGCAGCAGTTACGCGTGGTGAATAGCTTGAAAGCAACGATTTCGCAAATTAAAAATGTAGCAATAGGGGAGACAATTGGTTACAGCCGACGCGGACTGGCAGAACGTCCGTTACGTACAGCTACGATTAGTATCGGTTATGCCGACGGCTTGCCACGGGCGGCGGGGAATGGGCGTTATTCGGTTTTAATTAAAAATCAACTCGCGCCGATTATTGGTAATGTTTGTATGGATATGTGTATGGTAGATGTGACGGATTTGGAAAATGTGGAAGAAGGGGATACCGTCATTATTTTTGGAGAACATCCGAAAGTAGATGATTTGGCGAAAGCCATCGGAACAATCTCCTACGAAGTTTTTACTAATATTTCGCAGCGCGTGAAGCGGATTTATATTCAAGAATAAAAAAGAGAACAGAGGTTAGACCGCTACGCTGTCAGAAGTCAGACGTACTTTTTATTTCGTCGTTACTTGAAAATTCTTATTTCATTGTGAAATATTGCTTCTCATTGCGTCTAATATCAGTAAAAAAACAGCTAGTCGGCTGTCCGTTATTGCTACGCCATAATTTTTACTAATTTTGCGGCGTTTTTGATACTGGAGGTTAGACGTGAGGAATATTTAATCAAGTGTTCTAACGTCTAATATCTAACGTCTAACTTCTCAATTTTAAATTCAAACCAAAGGCATATTTAACATGAACAAAATATTGTTTTCGCTACTAACGCTATTTATTTTTGGTAGCACGACCCTTTCTGCCCAAAACGATCCTGTATTATTTACCGTGGACGATGTTCCTGTACATGTCTCCGAATTTAAATATATCTACGATAAAACGAATGGTGCGAAAGCGGACTATTCGCAGGCTTCGTTGGAAGAGTATTTGGATTTATACGAAAAATTCAAATTGAAAGTACGACGGGCAAAAGATATGCAGTTGGATACCATTCCAACTTTACAAAAAGAACTGGAAGGCTACCGCAAGCAATTAGCAGATTCTTATTTAATCGACCGCGAAGTAACGGATCGTTTAATTAAAGAAGCCTACGAACGCCAAAGTCAAGATGTAGATATCAGCCATATTTTATTTGCCTTAGCACCTAATGCAACTCCTGCTGACACCTTAAAATTATATCAAGAAGTAGCTGCGCTAAAAGCACAAGTGCAAGATCCAGTGATGTTCGGTCAGATTGCTAAAGAGCGTTCGGCAGATAAATCGGCGAAACGAAACAGTGGTCATCTCGGTTATGTGACAGCGCTTTTTCCCAATGGTTATTATGCCTTAGAAACAGCAGCGTACGAGGGTGAAATTGGACAAGTAGTTGGGCCATTACGTACTTCGGCGGGCTATCACTTAGTAAAGGTGAACGCGCGTCGTCCCGCACGTGGAGAGATGGAAATTGCGCATATTTTAATTCGCAAACCTAAACCAAACTCAGGTGGAAGTATCGATGATGCTAAAAATAAAATTAATGTTATTCATCGGTCTTTACAAAATGGTGGAACGTTTGAATTATTAGCAAAGGAACAATCTGAGGATAAGTTGACCGCACCCAAAGGTGGCTACATTGGTTTTTTCGGTATCAACCGTTATGAAAAGACTTTTGAAGATGCTGCATTTGCTTTAGCAAACGACGGCGACTATACCGAGCCAATTGAAACGACGGTCGGTTATCACATTTTGAAGCGGATTAATAAAAAGGAAGACCAACCTTTTAACCTTGCGCAGAGTCGTTTAGAAAGTAAAATTAAGCAGGATGCACGATTCGAATTAGCAAAGCGTTCGATGATCAATCGAATAAAAACGGAATCTAATTTTGCTGCACAAGACAAAGTTTTACAGCAGTTCATTGAATCGTTGGGAGAAGAATTTTTGACTTATAAATGGAAAGCACCAAAGGAGAAATCGCCCGAAACGCTATTTGCATTTGGTGGAGATGAAATGAAGGTATCGTTAGGTGATTTTACGGATTACTTACGCCGTGCTTCGCGTAAGCGGATTCAAATGGGACGTTCAGCTTCGGTAGAGCAAGCAGTGACGGCACTTTTTAATGACTTCGTAAACGAGCAGGCATTGGCTTACGAAGAGCGTCAATTAGAAAAGAAATATCCTGAATTCAAGGCATTAATGCGCGAATACGAAGAAGGAATTTTATTATTTGAGGCCACGAAGATGCTAGTTTGGGACAAAGCTTCTCAAGATACAACGGGCTTGCGTAACTATTATGATAAATACGCAAAAGGAAAACACCGTTGGCAAGATCGGGCAATGATTAGCCAGTATTCTTTGAAAGCGAGTGCGAAAGATATGATAGAAGAGGTGCGTAAATATGCGAAGAAACATACGCCAGAAGAGACATTAGCTAAATTCAATACGGATGATAAGAAGGTGTTAACTTACCAAAGTAAAACTTTTGAAAAAGGACGAAACGAGGTCTTAGATGCCATGGAATGGAAAGTTAATAACTTGTCTAAAGACGAAACTAGCAAACGCGACCAATCGACTAACTTCTTCAAAATTGAAGAGTTGATAAAGCCGCAGCCGAAGACACTTAAGGAAGCACGTGGCTATGTAGTTGCTGATTATCAAGACTTTTTGGAAAAACAGTGGCTAGAGGAATTGAGAAAAGATTACGAGGTGAAAGTGAATGATAAAGTGTTTAAGAAAATGGTGAAGTAGAATTATTTGGTAGCTTTTTAGTTGGTAGTCGTATAAAGCGACAATTACTAAACTGTCATACCATTTATCTATTTGCCATACCGATTTGGAAAAATTATAATGGAGTTATTTTCTAATAAATTTAGATTATCAGTAGTTAGTGAGCAGGTCACTCAAAGTGACTTGCTCACTACTTTAGTGCGCTACCTGTGGGCGTTCTTGTTTTTAATACTTACTTTTTCATCCTGTGGTGACGGAAATTCTGCGACGGAGATGGCTGATAAGTTATTAGCTACGGTTCATAATAAATCGCTACATCTATCCGATATGACGGGCATGTTTCCGCGCGGAACAACTGCAGAAGACAGTACTTTGATTATTAATGCTTTTGTCGAGCGCTGGATTCGTGAAGCGGTGCTGCTGCACGAAGCAGAACGCAATGTACCGCAGGATTTAAATATTGATGAATTAGTACGTGACTATCGAGCTTCTTTGATTAAACATAACTATGAACAAGTAATGGTTAATCAGTTGCTTGATTCTACGATCACACAGCAGGAGCTTACGGCTTTTTATGAAAAAAATAAAGAGCAATATCAGTTGGAAACACCAATTGTCCGTTGCTTTTTTATTAAGGTACCACGCAATGCACCAAATGTAAAAGAACTAGAAACGTGGTGGAAAAATAGTCGCACTGACGCTGCTGCCTACGGTAGAATGGTAGAATATTGCAATATTTATGCGGTCGCCCATGTATTAGAAGATACCAAGTGGACACCCGTAGATGAAATTGCACAGCAGCTACCAGCAGGAACGATTACGGTAAATAATGTGGGTTCAAAAAAAGATTTCACCCAGCGGGATGATGATTTTATCTATTTCTTTAAAGCGTTTGAAGTAATTTCGCGCAAAGAGATTGCACCGCTTTCATATATTGAAGATCAAGCCAGTAAAGTAATTTTACGACAGCGTCAACTAAAGTTACTAAAGGAGAAAAAAGAAGAGATGTACGAGCGAGAAATTCGAAAAAATACGATTAAAGTTTATACGGAATAACGTTAGTATTGACCGAAAAATAAATTTACACTTTGATTTTTTCAATTGATGATTTTATTGAATAAAATCATTCATTCAGCAAAATCACCATTTGAAAAAATGTAAATTTATTTTCTCGGCATTTCTTAGCTAAGTACTTCGATTGATATAAGCGACACTTTTGACGATAGTAATTTTTTCGATAGGCAAGGCAAAAAATCTTTGCATAGTCCTTCTACGGAAATATTTTTTAACGCAGTATATCGGAAAAATTACCCGTCATAAAGTGACG
>JBGCES010000486.1:0-8419 GCA_045106545.1 Saprospiraceae bacterium | reverse complement strand
CGCAATGCTGCGGAGCAAGCTGTGAGATCGCTTCGCTAAGTTGTTGTACTGTTTGAAAAACATAGAAAAAATCGTCCCCGTAATTCTACGGGGCGGGCTAATTCTAAATCTTAAGTGTTGAATTAATTATTTCGGCAATACAAACATGAATCATCCCGAATTTTTCCACATTACTAATAGGACGTACGTTTCTACTTGTAATCATCATATTTTGATGGTCAAATGGTGTAATTGTTAAATGGTGAAAGCGGCAAACACCGTTTTATAATTTGACCACCACAACTTGTGCCACTAACAGCGGTACCATTTGCTTTAAAATAACCCTAAAGTAAATTGTTGAAAGGTATTTTAAAAATTCGGGAAGATTCATATTTCTACAATCGGATAATCTTTTCTATTTTAATTAGTCGATCGGCTTGATAAATTTTTATAAAAAATAAACCTGTTTTAGGTAAATTAATTACTTGATAACCTGTTTTTTGTGCGATTAACTGTTGCTGGGAGTTATAAACCTCAATGCGCAGCTTCTCGGTTGAATTAGCATTGATCTGAATTACTCCATCGGTCGGATTTGGGTAAACAACAACTTCCCTAGCGTGATTTAGGGTAACGGATTGAACAGGACTATAAGTTACTTTTCCACTCCAATCTTCCTGTGCAATGCGATAAAAGTTCACACCATTTAAAGCAAATTTATCGTTAAAGGAATAACGCGCCGTTGCGGTATTGTATGGTTTGACTTGACCGATAGATCTAAAAGATTCACCATCCATAGAATGTTCAATATAATAAGTGGCAACTTCTTTTTCATTAGCCGTTTGCCAATCTAACTGTACTTGTTGCTGCGATGTCAGTTTTGCAGTAAACTGTACCCAATCGACCGCTAAAGCCAGTATTGATCCGAATTCATGTGCTCCTATATCTAATCCATTACCTTGTGGACGTGGTTTACCTTGGAAATCTTCAAAAACGGGGACGCTATTATTACCATTATCAATGGCGGGTGAATTGGTTTGTAGTTCTAGATTATTAGGCGCGTTAACAAATAACGGATTCGTGGTCGAGTTACTACTACCACTTCCTGTCCAACCACCCTGCACTATTGAATTAGAAATATTGATATGTTGAGTGGTAATATTGACTACTCCACCTGTGTTGCCGATAGAAGTATTCGCCCACATGATGCAATTTAGTAAGTCGGCTCCTGTTTGGACTATGCCATTATTTTGTCTATAAAAAATAACCGCTCCTCCATCTGTATCTTTATTATTGTAAAAGGTATTATTTAAAGACAGTAAACTAAAATTTGCAATAGCATCTAGCACATAAAATGCCCCACCTGCATCGGCTTGGTTATTAGTAAATTCGCAGTTGGTAAAACTACTACGAGGAGCGAAAGCGAAAACTGCACCGCCATTGTTGGTGGCTACATTGCTCAAAAAACGACATCGATCTACTAAAAAACTAAAGTTACCACTAGCACCTCGGCTGGCAAGTGCACCCCCATTGCTATCGGCTTCATTACCTTCGAAGGTGCAATTTGAATATAGTACTGCGATACCTCCGCCATTATTGCTTCCCTCATTCACAGCACCGCCATTGAAATTTGCCATATTTTTAAAGAAGGAGCAGCCAGAAAACACCGGGCTACATACTTCATCATTATTCGCTTCATTATATACAGCTCCACCGAAGTCAGCCTGATTAAAGTTGAAAAAGCAATTATCAAAGCGAGCAGCTATATTACTTTGGTTATAAACCGCTCCGCCTTCAATAGCACTATTATCTCGAAAAATACAACGAGTAAAACGCGGACTAGTTGGGGTATTTGGATTATTACCATCTAAGAAAACACCACCACCTTTAGCATTGTCATCAGTGCCATTTGCATTACCAAACTTGATTTGGATATTTTCTAAATGAAGTGTTGCATCAGCATTAACAATACTGATCACATGATAGCAGTTGTCATTGGGATTAGCCACTGCACCTATATTACCGCTTAAAATAGTTGGATTGATTAGTGGGTTGACTGTGCCACCACCAGCGGGATAGCTACCTTTTAACTGCCAGTTATTGCATAATTCAAAACTAATATTACGATTGTTAGTCGAAGTCGGCAGATATGTACCCGTTGCTATCCGAAATTCAGTTGCTACGCCACAAGTAGCATTAGCTATAGCTGAACGCAATTCCGTATAAGCGTTTTGCCAACTATTCCCATTATTGCTACCCGTAGCACTTTTATCAACGTAGATAATGGTTTGCGCATTTAAGAAAAAGGGAAAGGTAAAGAGAATGGCAAATAGCCAAGTTTTGTTAAGGGTGATGTACATCAGTGTGTGTTTTAACCTCGTAGTTTTGAAAACGAGGTGGATTATAATCTAGAATGATAAAAAATTACTGCTACTTGAACAGCAGGTCATGCAGTAGTTGTGTAGGAATAGTATTTTCTGATTGGGAGAAAAATAGTTACTAGGCGAGTCGATTTGTGATCGATTTATTCCTGGTTACTTATTTCGATAAAAATTAAGATGTAGTGAGTTGTATGGAATGGATGCTATAAGATGAGTAACAAAAATAGATAATTTGACGTGGAGAGAGTAGAGATATCTAAACAAATTGATAAAAATACCTATATGTAGGGAGTGGTATGGATGGATAAAGTGAATACTTAGGAATTATGCTAGAATAGTCCCTTTTTTTGTATCAAAAAGAGTACAAAAGTGTGAAATAGTAAGTGTATAGAAAACACTTAGATGGTTAGATTTTGGCGTTTGAAAGAAAAAATCACGCTTTTTTAGACTTTTTTGAAAAAAAAATAAAAAAAAATTCACTTTTTTTGAAGTAAAATAGCATGGTTTTTTTCACAAAATAATATTATTGAAATAGTGGGATTGATTTTTTGTAAATTGAATATATGTAATTGATTAACAGTGTTTTAAGTGAGATTTTGAACTAAATTTACATTATTTTATTTATGTTTTTTTATGTAAAATTTTATTTTTTTTATTCACAAAACACTCTTTTTGTCTTTGTTTTCAGGCGAAAGTTGCCGCATATTTGTATTGTCAACAGGGAGAAAGGATAGCAACACAGAAAAAAGTTGACCAACTCGATTAAAAGAATCGAGACAAGATTTGAAAATGTTCATGGGATTATAATTTGTTAATGGTAAGTCGTTCCGAGTTCAGCTCGGAACGAATTACTCTTTTTTCAAAGCATAACCTAATTGACAAAAGAATATATGTTCATGGGATTATAATTTGTTGATAGTGAGTCGTTCCAGCCTTGTAGTTGGAACAACTTACTTTTTCTAAATTAACCACGAACACCATAAGATTACAACTCTTACTTCGCATCACAACTGATAAACGAAACCATTTTGCAAAAAAAAAGCTGACTTGGGAAGTCAGCTCGAAAAGGGATTCATGTTCACGGGATTAAAAATGCAAAAACCTATAATTAAAAAACCTGATGCGAAAGTAAACTAAATAAGTCGCCCGCGCAAGTTTTGGGCGACTATTAAAGAAATTTTTTTTATTCGTTTTGGATATGTTCATGGGATTATTGAAATGACCGCGCCGTTGAGCGCGGTTTTTTTTTGCCCGTAACTGGAGGATAGACACTCTTGTCTGTCAAGTTAACGTAGCAAAACACGTATTCGACAGACAAGAGTGTCTGTGCTCCATTAAGACAAATACTTACCGACAATCGGCATCCGCCGCCCCATTCCAAAAGATTTAGTTGAAACCCGCAGTACCGGCGCAGTCTGATAGCGTTTAAATTCATTGATATTCACTAAGCGCAAAATTCGCCGCACCAATTTTTCATCGTAACCTTGCTTAATAATCTCCTTCGGACCTTGCTGTTTTTCGATGTACTGATATAAAATCTCATCCAGAATTTCATAATCAGGTAAACTATCTGAATCTTTCTGATCGGGACGTAGCTCGGCAGAAGGCGGTTTAATAATCGTATTTTCGGGAATCACCTCGCCGTCTTTATTAATATAACGCGCCAACGCGAATACCTCCATTTTATATAAATCACCAATCACGGATAGCCCGCCACACATATCGCCGTAGAGCGTACCGTAACCGACCGCCATTTCACTTTTATTGGACGTATTTAAAAGGATATTGCCAAATTTGTTAGAAAATGCCATCAGAATCATTCCACGAATCCGCGCTTGTAGATTTTCTTCGGTGATATTAAATTGCGTTCCCCAGAAGTGTGGTTTCAGCATTTCCATATAGGAATCGTAAGCAGGTTCGATGGGAACAATATCGTATTGGATACCCAAATTCTTTGCTAATTCCCGCGCATCATTCACGGAGTGATCGGATGAAAACTGCGAAGGCATCAAAACGCCTCGTACATTATCTTCACCCAATGCCCGCGCTGCTAAAACCGCCGTCACTGCCGAATCAATCCCACCAGATAAACCAAAAATTGCGCGTTTAAAACCTAATTTGCCAAAGTAATCGCGGATGCCCATTACTATACCGTCGTGCATCAGGGTGAGCTTGTCTTTTTTGCGCTCATTGCTCTTTTTCTTTTTCATCACCTTCGCCAAGTCGTACGTTTTGAACGCTTCTTCAAAGTAGGGAAGTTCTTCGTAAACTACACCACTCGGCGACATCACAACCGAGCCGCCATCGAATAAAATCTCCGTTTGTGCGCCTACATGATTCACATAAAACATCGGTAAACCGTAGCGTTTGACATTTTCTTTCAAAACGTGTAAGCGTTCTTCAGCGTGTGGATGACTGAAAGGCGAAGCAGATAAATTCAATACAAAATCAGGTTTGTATTTTTCCATTTGATCTAGTGGACAAATGGTATAAAGCGGATTTTCGTTACCAATATTCCAAATATCCTCGCAGACGGTCAGGGCAATTTTTTTACCTTTATATTCTACCACATTCCATTCACTGGCAGGTTCAAAGTAGCGGTATTCATCAAAAATATCGTAGGTCGGCAACAGTGTTTTGTGCTGTACGTATTTGATTTTACCATCGGCTAAGAAGTAAGCAGAATTATATAAATCTTTGCCTTCGGCTACTGGGTTTTTGGCGGGTGAACCCACTACAATCGCAATTCCCTTTGCCGCTTTCGCTAATTTTTTAACCGTTGCTTCCGCATTATTGATAAAATCATCAAATTCTAAAAAATCGCGCGGTGGATAACCTACGGTAGCGAGTTCGGAGAAGCAAATAATGTCCGCTTTGTCCGTTTTGGCGCGGTCAACGGCAGTGAGCATTTTTTGTAAATTACCCTCAAAGTTTCCGATGTGGTAATTGATTTGAGCGACGGAGATTTTCATGGTGTATTTGATTAGTTGGTAGTTAAGGCTTTAGCCTTTCCCGTCAAAGTCCTTGAGGACGCAAAAATTATTGTTCGCCCTAAAGGGCTGTGACACAAACGGCTGAAGCCGTTACTACCAGATTGGACACAAACTTACGTAAACTACTTCAAATTTACGATACTTAGCTTAAAAAACAAACTAAGTATTAAAAAGTTTCATTTTTTTGACTAATTTTCGTTGACTTTATTACCTTTAGAAATGGCATTTTCTATTCCAAAACAATTCAAGCATCGTTATGCATTACTTCTTTTAGTAGTGGCAACTATTTTATTCGCGCTCGCCAGTCCGCTAATCAAATTGCTTGTTCAACAAGGCGGAATTAATGGACTCCAATACAATCGCGCGGTTTCTTTCTGTAACGTTCTATTCATTGGAAATCTATGTGCGGGTATCATCGTTTTAATTGTTTTTAAACCTCGTAGTATTGCTACGGAAATGCGCAAAACGGATCGTAAAACTAAGCTGCTATTGTGCCTCAGTAGCCTGGTCGCATTTATTTATCCTAGTCTGATTTTTACGGCACTGGAAACGACTTCTGTGACCAACGTTGTGCTATTATCGCGAGTAGAAGTGATAATTTTCATCTTGCTATCACTCTTTTTTTATAAAGTCAAAATTAATCTTTATCAGCACGTCGGCTATATTTTGATAGGTGTAGCGACACTACTTTTGGTATTGATTAATGACAATTTCATGCCGACTAGGGGAGAAGGATTAGTGCTTTTGGCAGCGGTCTTTTTTGCGATTACTTCGATTATCAATAAGGAATTACTAAAACGCACGACGGTTAAAGTCTTTCTTTTTGTGCGCAATTTTACTTCCTCGATTATCTTCTTTTTTATTGCGGTTTATCTCTACGGTTGGGATCACTTTAGTGATGCTTTTAAAGGAGAGCTGTGGACAATCATGCTTTTTTATGCCCTAATTATCATTGTTTTGGGACAATTTATCTGGTTTAGAAATGTACCACGCGTTCAATTTTCTACCGTAACCTGGCTGCTGATTCTAAATCCATTTTTGACGATTTTCTTTGCGTGGTTGATCTTAGATGAAGTACCGACAATTTACGAAGGCATCGCGATCGTGGCAATTTTTGTGGGAATGATGATTGCGCAGATTGGTTCTTATCGGTTGCGGTCGGTTTATTCAAATGTGGAAAGTACGCTGGTGGGTGGGTAAGGAAATGTAAAATATAAAACGCTAAATGTAAAATGTAAAAGTAGAGCGGCATAAACCTGACGTGTATGGTACAAGACGCGCTACTTTTACATTTTTTCCCTTGGTCGAGAGGGTAGTTTTCGGTTTTACATTTAGAACAAATCAACTGTTGGTGTATTGGTCTCTCTTCTGTCAGCAAAGCGGTCTGTCTTATCTCCTCTTTCTTAAAAATACTGCCCCAATCCAATCACAATCCCTCGCTGATTTTTATCATAAACATCTACGCCATAATCGAAGCGTATTACTGCATCATGCGCCTTTTTAAAAATCAGACGAGCACCAGCACCGACGAAATGGCGAAAGTTGTCTCGTGAACTCAATTCACCAAAATTTCCACCTGGATTGCGCCACGTACCGAAATCAGAGAAGCCGATGACTTGTGCTGCCCAACGTTCGCGTTCCCAGAAAGTATGACGATATTCAAGGTTTAAAATTACGGCTGCTGTACCTCGGTCAATGCGGTTACCCGCGCCGCGAATATTCACGTGACTATCCAAGACAAAAGGTGCAAAAGGCGTATTATTATTGGTTGAAATTCCAAAACGGAAACGAGCTGCGAGATTGCCGCGTTTCTTTATTCGTTTAAAATAGCGACTCTCATTGATGAAAATATGAAACCAATTACCATCATCGATATTATAAACCGTTTGCGCGTTAGCGACATTATCAAAACCGTCGCGATAGAAAAAATGATAATTGATTTTGCTAATGGAATGAACGAGTTTGAAGAGTAATTTAGGTTGGCGAAGTGCATCGGGACCAGGCGGATTTTCTAAGGCTTGCTCCGCTGCTTTTGCATAATCTTCAATGAAATAAGTTGCCCCCAGTTCGATATTATGCTGGCGTTCTAATTCGTAAATAGCCGATCCCGCAATACTTGTTTGATCATATAAATATCGGACTTCATCTTCGCCAAAATAGAGTGGTTCAATGGAAGCCCAACGTAGTAAACTAAAAGAAGTTCCCCATTTGCTACCGCCGATATGGGGAATACGATAAAAAATATTCCCACCGCTACGCCCGTCTGAATTTTGATAATAAACCGTCAATTGTTGACCTAATCCTAGCCAATTCGCATCCGTTGCGCCGACTCTTCCCCATACATTCCCTTCTACGCCACCAAATTGGACGATGGGAAATAATGTAATCGCTTCGTCCACGTGATAAGTCAGCTGCACTCGATTATCAATCGTATCAGCAGTGTAACGGGCATTTGCAACTTGTAACAAATTTTTGAGTTGTTGTACGTCTAAATCAGCTTGTTCGGTGGTGAAATTGGTATTTATTTGGCTATCAATAAAACGGCTGAGGTAAGTTGCTTTAGTCTTTTTTAATCCTGCAAAGCGCACATTTGAGACGCTGAGCGATTGAGCTAATCCGCTAGTGAGTAAAAAACAATTGAGTAGAAATAGAATTAGTAAGGGTTTCATTATGTACGGTTGACGGCTTTTAAATCTAGGTAGCTCCGTGTTCTTTGCTTAACTTTTTTCGTAAGAAAAAATGTTCCGGGTTCTGTAAATATATGCCGTGTATCAGAATTGTAACATGCTCCGCGCCTCCAGAACTCCGCGTTTCAATATTTTCTACAAGGAGCGTCTCCACAGGTTGAAAACCTGTGCTCCATTACAAATTAAAACGGAAACCTAAATTATAGGTCGCAGCGTCGCCATTGATACTTTGTAAAAATTCGTTGGTAAATGCCGTGTAGAGCAATTCAATCTCAACGTTAGGTGTAAATTGATATTTTGCTCCTAAACCTGCCTGCGCAAAATAATCAAAATCCGACTGCCAATATGGAGAAAAACCACCTAAGGCGTATAAAGTTGTTTT
>JBGCES010000485.1:0-4637 GCA_045106545.1 Saprospiraceae bacterium | reverse complement strand
CCTACTGCGGCGCACCCCCATTGATAAACCTTTCTTCAAATTTTCAAGTAAACCTTGGATAGTTTACTTAGAGCCAGTGGAGGGATTCGAACCCCCGACCCGCTGATTACAAATCAGCTGCTCTGGCCAACTGAGCTACACCGGCATTGATACCATATTCAACCATGTGAATATGAACTGCTTTTACATGATATTTTCTTTCAATATTTGTGCCGAAATTACATTTAATTTCGGATTGTTTGTTGGCATTTTGCTTAAGCGAGTGCAAAGATAATACTTTTATTAAGACTTTAAAATAATAGAAGCATATTTTTTATCCTTTTTTATTTCGCGATGCAAATATAGAATAATTGTGGAATGATATGAAAATTATTTTCAAAAAATAATCAAGTTTTTTTTCAATTGTTCCTAAAATCACTTTGCAAAGACTAGACCAAATCAATTTGTTCATTTTCTGGCAGATTCTCCGCCATTATGACCGACTATCTAATACATTTATTCAGCAATTAGTTCCATCTGTCATATTTTTTATCAGAAGAGTAGTGCACTTATCAATACGGCTCCAATTAAGAAAAAAGAAAAGAGAATAACATAAGTAAAAAGATAAGTAGTACTCTTTATTAACGTCTTTGTCCAACTCTGCTTATAATATTGATAAAAGGCTATGAATGTATATAAAAAACAGATGCTAAAAACAAATAGCAAAGCCGTACTCATCCATTCCAACTGTTTGGGTACAACAACAAACAGAAAAGCTAAAAATAAAAAACCAAATGATTGCCAATGTATGGTAAATACCAAATGCTCAATAAAATATCGACTCCTACGCCAGTACATTAATTTTAAAACCAACGCAATCGCAGGCATAAGTAATAAAAACATCCAAGTAAGTTGCCCCACTAAGAATTGAATCAAACTATCTGGACTCTTTATAAACCGCATCGATTGTCGAATCAATGTCTCTTTCCAAAATCCTTCGATTTTATTATCTACAATAAACGCGTCTGGAGATTTAGTCAAATCTTCTAAAACTAATTTTACACTATCTCCTTCAGAATTTTCAATGACTATATTACTAACCACATTTCCTGCAAAATCAATAGAATCTTGTTCGGTAAGTAAATTAAATTGATTGATAGTTGAATCTAGCACAGCATTCACAGATGTAGAATTCCATCGTTTTTTTTCAACGGTTACAATTGAATCTAACTTCTCTGCATAAATTTTGTGGTAAATCACTTCATTAAAAAGTGTTCCTAGATCTTTATCACTAGAGATTTGAATGGTGAGAAACGCTCCGAAGTAAGTATTAAATGCAGCGAAGAAAAATATAGCTGCGACAAGGAACAGGCGAATAGGAGTGATAAAGTTCTTGCGTCGTCCAGCAAAATACTCCTGTGTTAGTTTTCCTGGCCGCCAAATAATTTTCACCGTTTGCCATAGCGTACTGTCCAAATTAGTAATACTACTAAAAGCATCAGAGAGTAATTCTCCAATGGTACTTCTTTGTCTTCGTACCTTCTGTCCACAATTAGGACAGTACTGCCCTTGTTCCGATAGTATGGTAGTACAATTTAAACAAGCTCGTTGATCTGACTCGCTCATTTATTATAGTTTAAAGAATTACATAAAAACAGGTCCAAGCAACGCATTAGTTAATGCGATAATAACAGCTAATAATAACGCCCAGACAAAGCTTTTTACCTTAAATGTATCCAGAAAATAATCTGCGATCATAATAATAATCGCATCGACTACCAGAGCGAATAAGCCAAGTGTAATCCAGCGTAGAGGTGCTGTAATAAAGTCAAGAAGGGAACCGATAGTTACATTAAGAACAGCGATAAATAAACCGATAACCAAAATCTGTACATAATCTCCCGCAGTAATACCACTGAGGTAACGTGCTCCAAGAAAAACGGCTAGAGCAATAATAAATGTCTTAGCGATAAAAGTTCCCATAGAGGCTTGAGCAACTACGTCTAGGAATATCGGTTGGGAGAGTAGGTTTTCCATTGTAATGTTTGTTAAGTATGGTTAGAAAATAATAATTAGCACCAATTTAAAAAATATTAGCTTCTAAGATAAGCACTCGCAAAATCTGATGATTTCAAGTAACTAACCTTTTAACGATTAGTTTCCCGCAGACGTTCGTTTTCATCTTCTAATTCTTCGATTCTACGTTCTTGTTTTTCTAATTGCCGTTGTAATTCATCACAAGTATCCGTCGCTTCAGCTGGTTGTTTTGAACTTGTTTCGGTGCGGTCACCAACGCCAATAGTATTTTTAATATTTCCAATTGCATCTTCGCCATTAGCATAAGATGCTACAAGGTAAGCAATTGGTACAATAAATACCATAGCCATCACAAAACGAGTAAATCCAGTAATTTTTAATTTGCGTGCCATATAAAATAAGATTTGAGATAATTTAAAATGAATAAGAAGTTGTTGGTATTCTCCTTTTAACCATATATAATAACGTTCTAAGTATTGCCGAAATAATTAATTAAACACTTAAGATTTAGAATTAGCCTGCCCCGAACTTGATTCGGGGAAGAATTTCGGGGACCATTTTTTCTATATTTTTCAAATAGTACAAAAAATACTCATTTCTAAATCGTTTAATTAATTACTTCGGCGTAGATAAGACGTTCACATTTGACAAATATAAAATTAAACCGCTACATTTGCTCGGCAGATTCTACGGACTAGGAGAAAAATCGGATCAATCAAATTAAATGATTCGTACTTGTGTATGCTAGAAAAAGCTAAAAAGTATTGATGATAAGATAGCTTTGTAATTGATTCTTTCGGAATCGCTAGACGCTGCCACAAAGACAGAAATCATCAAAAATAACCAGCAACTTAGTATTTCGCGTTGCATAAACCAATAGTTTAACCAGCATGACTGACGCTTTTATATATGATGCCATTCGCACCCCAAGAGGTGAAGGTAAATCAAGTGGGGCTTTGTATGAAGTCAAACCCATAGAAATGCTTAGTACTACTTTGGAGGCATTGCGTCAACGAAATGAACTGCCTACCGAAGAAGTTGATGACGTCATTATTGGCTGCGTTACGCCCATCAATGGACAAGGTTTCAATATTGCTAAAGCGGGATTATTACTTGCCCAATGGAATGAACGCGTAAGCGGTATGCAAATTAATCGTTACTGTGCCTCTGGCTTGGAAGCGGTAAATATTGCTGCTACAAAAATTAGATCAGGTTGGGAAAATTTAATTGTGGCAGGAGGGGTCGAAAGCATGTCGCGAGTTCCCATTGGCTCAGACGGGGGACCGTTAATTTTTGATCCCGCTGTTATCAATGCCGTACAATACATTCCACAAGGCGTTTCCGCAGACCTGCTCGCAAGTATAGAAGGATTTGATCGAGATGCAGTTGATAATTATGCTTTGCAATCACACCAACGAGCAGCAAAAGCATGGACACAAGGCTATTTTAAAAAATCTATCATTCCGATTTACGATAAAAATGGGTTACTTATTTTAGATCAAGACGAACACATTCGGGAAAGCAGCCTAGAATCGTTGAGTCAGCTTGCTCCTTCTTTTGCAAAAACGGGAAAGGAAGGTTTTACAGCAATGGCCCTTCACAAGTACCCAGAGGTAGAACGTATTCAGTATGTCCATACAGCAGGTAATACGAGTGGAAATGTGGACGGAGCAGCACTTATTTTGGTTGGTAATACTCGAACTGGTAAAAAACTAGGTTTAAAAAAACGTGCAAAAATTCGCAGTATTGCCAATGTCAGCGTTGAGCCTACGCTGATGTTAACTGGAGCCATTCCTGCGACAGAACGGGCACTCCGAAGAGCAAAGATGCAAGTAAAAGATATTGACTTGTGGGAATGTAATGAAGGCTTTGCCGCTGTTCCTCTCAAGTTTCAAAAGGCTTTTGACCTCAGTAGTGACATCCTAAATGTAAATGGTGGAACCATCGCAATGGGTAGTCCCCTCGGTGCTACTGGAGCAATGTTATTAAATACTTTGCTAGATGAAATGGAGAGACGCGATCTAGAAACGGGATTAGTAACGCTATGCGTTGGTGGTGGAATGGGCGTAGCTACAATTATTGAAAGGGTCTGATTAATTCTACAAAAAAGAAACAGTTTTGCTATTCCGTAGTTAAACACTTAGATATTTATTGACTTTTAGACTTGTTCGTAAATAAGGAATATGAATATGACAAATAGAGATTTTCGATAGTTTGATTTAAAAAATCCTTGAATAGTCCCTCTATTGAAGTATTTTTTTGATTAAAATAGCGGAAATATATACTGTCATATACGTGTTTATTATTTACGAACAAGTCTTTTATATTGTCGAAATAATTAATTGAACATTTATTTTACCTAGCCTTATGTTACGCCTGATTATACTGTTTTTAATAAGCCTTTCTTACCTCAGTCCTATCTTTGGACAAATGGCACCTCCTGAATTGGAAGCCAATACCTCATCTAATTCGCAAATTTTTATTAAAAAATCTACGGATGCCATTGTAGTGGATGGTAGATTAGAAGAGTCAGCTTGGTTTGAAGGTATTGAAGCGAGTCAATTCACGCAATATTTTCCTTTAGATACTGTGCTGGCACAAGGGGATACAGAAATTTACCT
>JBGCES010000484.1:0-2897 GCA_045106545.1 Saprospiraceae bacterium | reverse complement strand
GGTCAAGTTAATTTTAGTTGGGACGCTAAGTGCTTTTTAATTGATTTTGGACTAGTTTGGGTGCTTGTTTTTTGGATTTTCACTTTCAAAGATAAGGTTGTAGCAGCCTTATTATTTAAATAAAAACCATCAAGTACTGTGAAGGTACTTGATGGTTTTCTAAAATAATATCTCAGATCATTTCCTCACCAAAACTTATTCTTCCACTCGCGGCGAACTGTGCGTTAAAACCGCTTGCCACTTGCCATTATTTTGTTTGAATACATCCGAAAACCGCAAATAGCCTTTAGTTTCTTTCCCATCTTCTATCCCTCGCATAACTTCTTTTCCGCTGACGAGCATCACGTCTTTTGCGATTTGACGTAATTGTAAACCTGTTAAGTCTAAGCCTACTAAACCCGTTTCGGAAACTTGTTCATTAGGATCATAAATAGGTTTTGCACCTAAATTTCCATCCATACCGCCTGCGTAAGTCCAATCGGCGGCAAGAATCTTATCCACTTCCGCAGGATTAGGATAAATCATGGCCATTTTCCAGCGGTGCATTACATTTAAAACTGCTTTCTCGGCTGAGTTCAATTTGTTTGTAGCTGTTATTTCTTCGGCAGATTCGCCAGCAAATATTTTGCTCACAATTTTCCATTCACCGTCTATTTTTAACAACTGCATAAAATCCGTCAAGCGGAAATCGGGGAAGTCAATCTGTAATTTTGCTTGTGCTGCTGTTCCCGCTACATCAATTGTTACTATTTTTGTTTTGCGATTGGAAGGCGGGCCTGGTTTCATGGCATTACCAAAAAACTCCAAGGCGTTGACCGATTTGAAGGTTTCGTCGCCAATATGTCGCATGGTTGCCGCTGGATAAAATGCTTTTTTTAAGGTTGAAAAATCGTTGCGCGTACCGCCTTCGAGGTAATGACTGAGCGTTTCGCTGATTTTCATATATTAATCGGCGACCGTGTGCGCGTCAATATTGTTGGCGTAGAATAGGGTGATGAGAATAGTAAATAGTTTTAGAATTGCCATAGTTGATGTTGTTAATAAGTTGATAAAGTTAATGTGTTGATTGGTATAAAAAATTGATAACGAGTGATTTATGTTGGCGAACTTAATCAACCTAATAACTCAATCAACTTATTCAACTTTTGATAAAAATCTATGGCAAAGATGGAAATAGACTAGTTCTAAAAATTGTACAAATACGAAATGCTGTCTTCTTGCGTAAAATTATCGTGGAGTGGATAGTCCGTAGAGAAGAATTTTTTTGGAGTCAAACCAGTCAATTGGCGACAATTACGAATGAAGTGAGATTGGTCAGTATAGTGACTGAGATAGGCTAAATCGGTGAGCGAACGCGCTTGTGGCAAATGCCGAAAGGTTTGTTGAAATTGAATTAAACGACTGAAAAATTTAGGGGTTAACCCCACAGCTTCGCGGAAAATCAATTCCAAATAGCGCGTACTAATGCGTAACCGTTGGCATAATTTACCAATATCCAAAAGGCCGCGTTGTTGAATAATTTGCTGAATGGCGTGCTGAGCAATTGGATGAATACTGACTCGCTGATTAGCAAGTCGTTGGATTAAAAATTGCTCTAAAAGTGCCACTTGTTCACTAGCCGTGGCTTTGGAATGTAGTTGCTCCGCTAATTCAGCGGCAGATTGTCCCCACAGCATATCTAAGGCAATTACTTGATCGCGCAATTCCCATAATTTTTCTTTAAAAAATAGTGCCGCCGTATGCGGATAAAAACGTACGCCAATCATATTCATTTTACCATTGGACTGAATCAAATATGGACGAGTCATCGGCCCGATAAAATTACAACGTGGATTCAAAACGCTTTCCTTTTCTGAAATGCGCTGCACGCGATTTCCTAAATGAAAAATCAATTCGCAACAACCATCTGGAATCGCCCTTTCGGGAGTAGAAACAACGGTGTTTCCTTCCGAATACCACCAAATACAATTGATATAAGGTTGTAAAACGCGCGATGGATGAAGTTCTTGGAAGTGCATGTTATTAAAAAGCCTTTCGGTAGTTTTTATTGTAATTATGGGGTAGAGGGAACGTATTTTTAATTCATTCTGGCTGAAAGTGGGGTAAAAAGGTGCGTTTCAGCCAGAATGAAAATTTGTTTTGGCTGAAAGTAGGGTAAAAAGGTAGGTTTCAGCCAGAACCACATTTATTCTACACGTTAATGGAATGGCCTAACTCACGTTTACCTTTTACAAAATGGATTATTTTTTGCAAAAATTATTAACTCGCTATAGCTATAAACCTAATAAAGTTCTAATTTTAAACCATGATACAAACTGCAATCACATTAGCCAAAGCAGCCGAACAACGCAAAGCAGAAATTGAGCAAGCACGTAATCTTCCTACAGATTTGATGGAGCGGGTTAAAGCCGCTGGTTTGGTGCAAATGTGGCGAACGAAAACGGAAAATCATCAACCGTTATCCGTAAAGGAAGCGACTAAAACCATTCAGTCAATTGCTTATCACAATGGTTCGCTGGCTTGGGTAGTCGGTGTGACGAATTGCTCTTCATTGATTACTGGATTTATTCCTGCGGAAATGACGGATCAGTTGTATCCTTCTTCCGCGTCTATGGCGGGTGGTTTTGCTGGACCAGCTGGCGTTGCGCAACTATCTAAAGATGGGTTGCTCGTTAGTGGAAATTGGTCATGGGGTTCTGGCATTACGCACTGTACCACTATCGTCGGAGGTGTGCGATTGATGAAGAACGACAAAATGGTGGGCGCAGGAGTCGTGTTTTTCTCGCCTGATGAAGTTGAATTTGAGGACAACTGGCAGGTTGTCGGATTGAAAGGGACACATAGTATTGACTATAAAACGACCGACACTTTTATTCCAAATGGGCGATGGATTCCGT
>JBGCES010000483.1:0-4631 GCA_045106545.1 Saprospiraceae bacterium | reverse complement strand
CCACTGAGCCCAATAATAACGCCAGCAAAGTAGCGCAGGTAGTGAGAATAAAGGTTTCACCTAAAAATTGTCGTACTAACGATCCGCGCGTGCCACCCAACACCTTTCTAACGCCAACTTCCTTGCTGCGCTGCATGGCTTGTGCCGTAGCTAGGTTGACAAAATTTATACCTGCAATTACCAACAAAATCAAAGCAATACTGAGTAACGCAAAAAGAGTCGTTTTACTGGCGGTGCGATTATTATTGTAAACGCCCAGTTTGCCGTTGAAATGTAGATCATGGAGTGGTTGTAGATTTATTTTTGATTCATAACTACTTTCCTTTTGCTCCCGATTTTTATCATAAATTTTTTGAATAATCGGCAATGTCCGTTGAATCGTTGTGTTTTCTGCTAACAAAACGTAAGTCTGAGCATTGCTACTCGTATTTACCCAATCGTTCAAGCGTAAATCTTTACCTAACCAACTCGCCTCAGCAGTCGCCAGCGAAATAAAATCCTCAAAAATTAAGTCGCTATTTTCTGTAAAATTGGCTACAATTCCACTAACCGTCATGTGCAGTGAATCGCGGTAAATAACCTCCCGCCCAATTATTTCAGACAGCTCCGTTGTTCCAAAATAACGTTGCGCGCGCTGCTCCGATAATACGACCTGATACGGGCTGCTTAGTGCCGTAGCGGGCGAACCATGTAGCCATTTATAATCGGTGAAAATATCGAAATATGCAGGAGACGTAACGGCAATCCCACGCTCGTCGTGAAAGACCGTCGGAGCCGTATTTTTGTTAATTATTTCTACCCGTGAACGACCCAAATAATGTAGTGGCGCAACTTGTTCGATACCTACGATATTGTTTTCTATTGCCGTTGGTAAACCCGTCGGAACGCCCGGATTTACGCCCGTATATTCTCCCGAAAAACTAGAATATAGTCGATAAATTCGATCTTTATTCGTATGAAATTCATCAAAATTATAATCGAAACGGACTAATTGAATGATGACGAAACAGGCACAAATTCCAATAGCTAAACCAAGGATATTGATTCCCGTGTGCAAGCGATAACGCCAGAGGTTACGCAGTGCAATTTTTAGTTGTAAATAAAGCATAGAAAATAAGTTTTATGGATGGAGGACAGACATTCCTGTCTGTCAAATCAAAGCGGCATGACGATATTTTTTCTTTCAAATTAGATAAGACAGACAGACAGGAATGTCTGTCCTCCGTTATTCGTCTTTCAAAGATTCAACTGGATTTGCCAAAGCTGCTTTTACACTCAACCAGCCAACGGTTGCTACTGAAATTAAAATTGCCATCGTACCTGCAAACACAAACGAACTTCCTGTCATTGCTACCCGATATTCAAAATCTTGTAGCCATTGCTGCATCAAGTACCAAGCAATAGGAACGGCGATTAAAATTCCAATCAGAACAAGTTTTAATAAATCCTTGGTTAGTAAGGTCAGAATACTAGTTACGGACGCACCTAAAACTCGGCGAATACCGACTTCGCGCGTGCGTTGGCGTACGTTGTAAGCGATTAAGCCGAACAAACCGAGGCAGGCGATAATAATTGAAATGATCGTGAAAACGGAAAGCACTTGACCTAAACGTACTTCAGCTTGATACATTTGGTTAAAGCTCTCATCCAGAAAATTGTATTCAAAGGGCGCGGCAATTCCCTGCGACTGCCATGCTTGCTCGACTTTAGCGATGAGTTGTTTTTCCTGTCCTGTTTTTGCCTTGATTGCCAGATACTGTCGTCCTAGATCGTATTGTTTTGAACTTTCATGAAAGAGACCAAAGGGCATTACACTGGCGTGAAACGAGCGCATTTTAGCGTCTTGCATTACACCGATGACTTGGTAGCGCACATTTTCAGCTGGTTCAATGATATACTGTCCAACTGGATCGTCCCAACCTGCCGTTTTTACCATCGACTCGTTGACGATCACGGTGGCTGAATCGTTGCGGCTTTTGCTCGCAAAGTTGCGTCCCGCAACGAGTTCGATCTGCATCGTTTCAATAAAATTATCATCCACTAAATAGGAATCTAGAGAGAAGTCTTTCGCTAAAACACTCCCGTCTGCACTGGGTTCGGTGCGGTACGAGCCGCCGTAGCTATTTCCAGCGGGCAGGTCGGTCGTGAGCGTAGCTGCGACTACTTCGGGGTAGGCGAGGAGGCGTTCTTTGAAGGTTTCGGCTTGCGCCAAACGCTGGACATTGTTAATGACCAATACGTTTTCTTTTTGTAAACCGAGATCAGAATTTAGCGCGAAATTGATTTGTTTTAAAACAATCAACGTACACACAATCAAACTAACGGAAATCGCAAATTGGAAAACGATCAAGCCACTGCGTAAACTCGTCGCGCTATTATTTAGATTGGTGATTTTACTTTTCAAAACCTGCGCTCGACGGAAGTTAGCGAGTACCAATGCAGGATAACTACCTGCTAACAATCCAACGATTATCGGTAAACTAATCGCCGTTATCATCATCAATGGCGTAAAAAAATCAGCATATTTCAACTCTATGCCAATTAGTTGATTGAATTGTGGAAGTAGTAAAAATGCAGCCCCCACCGCAATCACCGCCGCAACTAAACAATAAAAAATTGTCTCCGCCAAGAACTGCTTCATCAAGGAACTGCGATTAGAACCCAATACTTTTCTTACTCCAATTTCTTTCGCGCGATCCGCCGAGTGTGCCGTGTTGATATTAATAAAGTTAATCCCTGCGAGTAGCAAAATCATCAAACCGACCAAGCTGAAAATATAGACTTCACGAATGTTTCCTAATGTTCCCATCCGACCAAATATTTCCGCCGAGTATAAATGTACGTCTGCCAAGGGCTTCAGATTTATTTCCCAACGATTGCCACCCTCGTTTGCTTTTGCGAAGTCTTGTCCTAGCCGCTGGAAGGCTTTGGTAGCGTGAGGACGAATGACGGCGGGAAATTTTGCTTCCAATGCCAATTTGTCTTCCGCGCTCAATTGATCTTTGGTGCGTACGTAGGCTTCCATTTGTAACCAAACCCATGACCAGTCAAATCGTTTGACATTTGGTGTGGCAGTGGTTGGAATGAGCATTGCAAATTCAGTCGTGGATTGAGTTGGTTCTTCGCTCAGCACAGCGGTCACTTGGTAATCCGTTTGGTCAATTTTGATCGTTTTACCAATGGCTTCTTCCTGACCGAAATATTTATTTTTTGAAAAAGGGGTTATAACCACCGAGCGTGGATTATCTAAGCAGGTTTTAGCATTCCCAACTTGCAAAGGGAAGTCAAAAAACTCTAAAAAATTTGTATCTACGGCAACGGCAGCACGTTCAGTAAATAATTCTCCATTGCGTTCAACGACAAAATCACCCGGCCGGTAAAGACGGGTGTAAGCGGTAATTTCGGGCAGGTTTTCCTCCAATGTTTTCCCAACAGGCGGAGGTGTTCCTGAAGATCGCATCTCTTCTCCACCAAAGCTGCCTAATAAGTTGATTTGATAAATTCGCTCGGCTTCGGAAAAGGATTTGTCGTAGCCCGTTTCATATTGGACATACGCCAACACGAGAAAACACGACAGTAACCCGACGGACAAGCCCGCTAGATTAATGAACGCGTAGGATTTATTTTTAATAAAATTACGATAAGCGAGTTTGAAATAGGTTTGTAGCATTGTTAAATTGTCAAATTAGGTAATGGTGTAAACGCGCTCAAATCATGGTGATTTTTATTATCACCATGATTTAAATATTTGAATACCAATAGAATTATTTTCTATCGGTTATTCGCATGTCAAATACATGCTTTATTCATGCCTCAAGGTATTCACTGGTGGCGCAAAAGCCGCTTTGATAGATTGAAAACTAATCGTTAATAGCGAAATTAAAATAGCAGAAATAGCAGCTAAGATCAATGCCCACCACGGAACAGGAATTCGATAATGGAAGTCTTGTAACCAGTTGGAAACACCCCAATAGGCAATAGGTAGCGCGATGATGACGGCAATAATCACTAGTTGTAAAAAGTCCTTCGAAATCAAAGAAACGATATGCTGAACGGATGCGCCCAACACTTTACGAATACCAATTTCTTTGCGTCTTCTTTCCGTGGCAAATGCGACTAAACCAAACAGCCCTAAGCAAGAAATGAAGATTGCCATAGCTGCGAAGTAATGCGATAGACTTGCAACGCGCGTTTCTGCTGCATATAACTCCCGATAATTTTCATCTAAAAATTCATACTCGAAAGGTAAGCCTGGATTGAAACGAGCGAATAGCTGTTCCAACTGCGCTAAAGTGGTTTGCTCGGCACCTGCATTAATTCTAGCGACGATATTATTTCCGTAAGTGCCTAAGGTAAGATAACAAGGCATGATTTCTTCGTGTAAAGAAGCAAAGTGAAAATCTTTTACCACTCCAATAATTGTGTGATCTTGATGTCTTCTTTTTACTTCTTTGCCGATTGGATCTGAAAAACCGATAACCTCTGCGGCTTTTTCATTAATGATATACCCCTTTTCAATATCAGTGAAAGATTTGCCAGCGACTAGTTGCATTCCTAAAGTTTCTACTATATCCTTTCCGACTATCATCGTTCCAAAGCGAATAGGGTTCTCTTGCTGCTGATCTCCTTCC
>JBGCES010000482.1:0-2704 GCA_045106545.1 Saprospiraceae bacterium | reverse complement strand
CGCTACTCAAACACGTTAGCCCAATCACTTGGGATAATGTCATTCTTTACGGCGAATACGTAATTGACAAAAAGTGGATTAAACTATGAACTATGAAATTTCCTTAACGCCCATTTTTACACGATTGTTCGTGATACCCTTATCAACGAGTTATTTAACTTCTAACGTCTATCTACTTATTATAATTATACTATCAAAATGCTTGTTGCGTAGCGTTCCAACATAAGTACCTCACAACAATTAATTCGGTATTTTATGAGTATCCCCGAATCGAGTTTGGGGCAGGCATTTTTCCGCTATTTTCCAAAAAAATAAGTCCGTACTTACAGATATGCACTGATTTTTTTTGAAAAACTATCGAACTACTTAGCGAAGCGATCTTACAGCCTGCTCCGCAGAATTGCGGAGACCAAAGGGAGTAAATCTATTTCCTAAAATTTACCGAATTAATTATCGTGAGGCACTTAACTGTTAGGGTCGTAAATCTTCCCTTTCTCACTTGCCCAATATAACAATACCCTTTTAAACATCTATGACATCAGATGTACCCGATCCCGTGACCACATCAGACGTACCAAAACCCATCGATGGTAACGAACTTTGCAGCTATGAAAAATAAAAAAGCATTTCAAGAAGTACGGGATTTATTCCTAAAACAGGTCGGACAGCACCTCAAAGAACGACGATTGGAGCAGGGCACTCACAGTAAAGAAGGCTTCGCCTACTCCAATGGTTTAGGACGCTCTCAGTACGACAAGTACGAAAAAGGTGGCAACATGTACCTAGATACGCTGCTGAGAATCTTGTTGGTACACAACATCAAGTTCGACGAGTTCTTTGCTGAATTCGACTGGTCAGAAATCTATCCTACACCTTCTTCCACCGATGAATCGCCTAGCTAAGGAGTGATTCACCCCCCATTTACTGTTGCTACATTAAAAATACACTAAAACAACATAATTATCCATTTTAGCATTTTTTATGTTATATATTTTGGATCAATAAATATATTTCCTACATTTAGCCTCAACATTACTTTTACTCTACCTTATCACCCGCATACTACGAAACACTATGGTGTATTTTCGTTTCTATTGAAACGTAGCACACTTTATCATTTATTCATTAACCTCTGTCCATCCGTTGCTGCGTTAAGTGGCACTGTCTTTACATCTAAAAGGTATCTCGCCTACTCTGCTGTCAGCGGTTGGCTCTAAAACACGTATGAAAAATGCCCAAACGTGGCTCTGAACTCAACGAAGAGTTGCGCCAACGCCTGCGCGAACTCACCCAATCGGGAAAATTACCTACTGACTATGCCAAGATTGTCGCCGACCAACTCAACCAACTTCCACGAGATAAGCCGATTACATCCAATCGGGTTTCCCAAGTAGGTATTGGTAGAAATGGTTCGATGGAAATCGCCGAAGCCATCATTAAACTCGCCGAAGAAAATCCAGTCCGACGATTGATCGGGCGGATTGATAAAGTACTGGGCGACGATGATGCGCGTCCGCACAATGAAGAGGAATAGTCGGTTAGTAATTTTAGTTGACTAGGTTGATTTGTTCATTAGGTTGATTAAGTTACACGTCATAAAAAAATGATCTTCAGTGTATTAACTCCATCAACTAATCATCATTATCAACTTATTCAAGCACTTCATACTCGCTTCGTTTTTAGCTCCGTTTTTCACTTTTTCACCCCCTGAAATTTAATCCTTCCAGCAAGTTGCTGGTTGTTTCTATACTACTGAGTCAACTTATTTTTTTCTTCACTCGCTACATTCGACCACCGTGTCCGACTGTAGCCCTAAATTCTAATGCCTATAAGTAAACATCGGCTAATGTCTTGCGAGTAAGTTTATTGAGTGGACTAGTTGTTCAAGTCAAAACGACTCCATCCAATCCATCTAGTTAACCCATCTACTTAGTTGTCTTCCATTAGCAAAACGGAAAAAGGGCTCGTTCTTAAAAGGAGTACGTTTCATCTTTCGCCCCCATTTCCACTCACATTTTATTACGAATCGGGAATTGCCACTGTGGCGGTTGATTCTGTTAATTGAGTTGATTGGTTGATTGAGTTAAACTTAGTCAACTCAATCAACCTAGTTAACCAATCAACTTCCCCTTTCTCACCTTGCTGTAAGCGTCACTGGTACGCCTACAGCTTAACCCTTTTATGTATGTACACCAACAACAAAGTGGTGGTAGCAGCACAGGATATTGCTACGCCCAATTCTAAAAGTTCATCTAACACCACGCCGTTAGATTATTACCACCAACGCATCACCGCCCTCGGTCTGGATCGTGCCACTGCCATCCGCCACGGACTCGTCGGCAACGCCCAGGGCGCGATTCTCCAACTCTGCCGCAACTACGCAGGTGATCCCCGACAATACTTGCCTCAGTTTGGTAAAAAGGCAAGACGACTGCAAAAGATGCGCCGCCGTAAAACCTTCTCTGATATCGATGCCGACCGCTTTCGCGAATTGCTCTACATCATTCGCCACACGCCTGCACAACTCGCCGCCGATCCCGATTTGGATCGTTATAAATTGTGGAGCAAAAGTTATACGGGGCTGCCTACTCTCCCACTGCCCAATAATGTGGCGATTGAAAATTATAGCCACCAAAAAACGGGCGGTACTGTCGCGTTTACGGAAGGTTATTTTAAAGCGGTCGCCGCTGCTTTGGTTGGGATT
>JBGCES010000481.1:0-9504 GCA_045106545.1 Saprospiraceae bacterium | reverse complement strand
GTAGTGAAAACATACTTTTTTTCAAATTTATTGATAAAAATGAACCTAAAAATTTGCAAAATAGAACTTAACAGCCCTGCTTTGAAGGGGGCTAGGGGGATGTCACACATGAGCGAAAATAATTTGCTAACTAAACGCAACATCCCCCCTGCCCCCCTTCAAAGGGGGATGAAGCCCTCGTTTCTAGTCAAATTATTTCCGAAAATCAAAATTTTAATCTCCTTCGTTTTTCTATTCTTCCAAACACTATCTCTAAACGCCCAAAGTAATTCCAACCTACAGGAAAAACTCGATCAAGCGATTGCACTGCAAAATGAAGATCAATACGAGCAATCCATTCAGCTTCTAGAGAAGACACTTGAAAATTATAAGAATGCTCAGCCAGATTCTTTACTAGGACTTGCATACCATAAATTAGGAGCAGCATATTATAATACTTATCAGGAAAAAAAAGCAATTGAATCTTTTCAAAAAGCACTATCAGTAAGAAAAGCATATTACGTTTCTTTTCATCCTGATATAACTAAAACAACTAGAGTCTTAGGAGTCACATATATTGAATTAGGAGACTATTTAACTGCTGAAAGATATTTATCAGAAGCTCACAAACAATATCAGAAACTGGAATATTCTTCTCAATTAATGTTGAATTCGATAGACCTAAGCAAGCTTTATAATTTAAATGAAAATATTGAAAAAAGTAAAGAATTTTGTCTCTCAGCTTTAGATTATTTATTGACTACAAATAATGATAAATTCAATTACCTAATTCCATCTTCAAAAGTAGTTCTAGCTACATTATATTATACACAAGATAGTATCATAACAGCGATAGAACAAGCAGAAGAAGCTCTATCAATACTAAAATCTTGGAACGATAAATACGATGAAGACTACCATGACATGGCGGACGCCTACAACACCCTAGCCATCAGCTATCAACGCCAACGCGACTTCTCCACCGCTATCAACTACCACCAACAATCCCTCGCCATCAACCAACGCTATCCCGATATCCGTCAGGAACGCATCGCGGCAACTTACGTAAATCTAGGAATGCTATACAAGGAAATGCGCGAATCAGAAAAAGCGGGGCAGTACTTCACGCAAGCGATGACGATTGATTCTACTTTGCAGAATGCGTTAAATTTAGGTGGGATAAATTCCAATTTTGGAGAGTTGTATTTGCAGGAAGAACAGCCCGAACGAGCATTGGCTTATTTTGAAACGGCGCTTACCTATCTCTTACCCGATTGGTCAAAACAGGAAGGCATTTTCGATTTTGATTTTAGTAAAAATATCATTGGTGATCAGAAAATATTGTTGGATGTGCTGAATGGCATGGCGAAAACCTACCGCCTGCGACATCAGCAACAAAATGACGTAGCCGATTTACAAAAAGCCTTAGAATTATATACTATTTCGACCGCCTTGATTGACCGTGCTCGCTTTGAATTTCAGCGCGAAGGCTCAAAGCGGTTTTTATTAAATACGACGCAGCCGATTTTGGCGGAAGGCGTAGCGACGGCGGTGCAGTTATATGATCTGACGCAGGAGATGCAGTACGCAGAACGAGCATTTGAATTTTCGGAACGCAGTAAGTCGTTGATTTTACTGGAAGCGGTGAATGATAATAAAGCCAAAGAATTAGCGGGTATTCCTTTAGCCTTACGCGAACAGGAGCGTTTTTATAATCAAAAAACGACATATTTCACGCAACAGCTTTATACCGAACGGCAAGCTACTGAACCCGATTTGACACAGTTGACCCAATTGAATGATAGCTTGCTCCACTACAATACGACTTTAGAGAATTTAATTGAAAAAATCGAAACGGATTATCCGCAATATTTCCAATTGAAATATACCTTTCAACCGATTTCGATAAAAAATATCCAAGAGAAAATTTTAACGGAGGAAAAGTCATTATTGGAATATTTTGTAACCGATTCTACGATTTTTGCTTTTCATATTGCGCCGCAGTCGGTCAACATTCACCAAATTAAACGTGACTTTCCACTCAACGAATGGATCGAAGATTTGACGGCGGGCATTACTGGAAATTATAGCGTAACTAAGAAAGATAGTATCAGCAATTACGACCAATTATACGTGGAACGCGCGACGCAATTGTACCAAAAACTCTGGTCTTTTATCGACCAACCCACCGCTGCTAATCAGCAAATCATCATCGTTCCCGATGGCGTTTTAGGTTATATTCCTTTTGCCACTTTACTCACTCAATCTATTGATAATCAGCAAATTAAAAACTACTCAACTTATCCTTTTTTAATAAAAAATCATCAAATCAGCTATTCCTATTCTGCTACTCTACTCGCGGAACAATTATCGCCAATCAACACCGCCGCGACCGATAATTTATTAGCCTTCGCGCCTACTTTCGGACAAATGTCGCTCACCCTCGCCGCCAACGACCGCAGTGGATTAGCACCACTAATTCACAATCGCCGCGAAGTGAAAACCATTACCGAAATCATCGACGGTCAAGCCTTTTATGGCGCAGACGCTTCTCGTAATTCCTTTCTAGAAAATGCGCCTAACTATCGCTATTTGCACCTTTCTTCGCATGCGCGGATGAACGATTGGAAACCTGAGTATAGCTACGTTTCTTTCACTCAACCCTTAGACGATAGTTTGGATAAATCCAAAATTTTATACGTCGATGACTTATATAACGTCTCCTTAAATGCCGATATGGTCGTCCTTTCTGCCTGCGAGACGGCGGCGGGCAAATTGAGTCGTGGCGAAGGAATCATCAGCTTAGCGCGCGCCTTTTCCTACGCGGGAGCGCGTTCGATTATCACCACACTCTGGCGGGTAAACGATCAGAAATCTGCCGATTTAATGATTGATTTTTATGAAAATTTAGCGGATGGAAATAGTAAAGATGCAGCACTTCGTAATGCGCAGTTAGATTTCATTGAGGAAGGGACAGCAGCACATCCGTATTTTTGGGCGGGATTTGTGCCGTTGGGGAATATGGAAGCGATTGAGATGGGTGGATTTTTTGTGGATTGGTATTTGTACTTGGCGGGTGGGATAATTTTATTACTAAGTGGCGTTTGGTGGCTAAAGAAAATATAAGTATTTAAAGCTTGGGCACAGCTTGAAGCTGTACCCAAACTTAAACAGTAAAACGGACTAAAAAATACCGCCTATCTTTTTTTGCGCTTTTTCTTCGGCTGCCCCATTTCTCCGCCTTTCAAATATTCTAACCCCTGCTCAATGACTTCATTCGCAAATTCTGTTTTTAAGGCTTCTAAATTTAATTTTTGACCTTTCATAACGGCTATTTTTTTGATTGTCCACTCTATTTAAAATAAGCTTTTCGACTTACGCTTGTTTGTGAAATTATTTTCTTTTCAACAATAATTACGCCGAATAAAAAATAGAGTAGAAATGGAAATTGGTTGATATTTTGGATTCCAAATCTTATTCCCAAATATCTGCATAAATCTCTCGCAATCTTTCCTTCTCCTTCTCCCAATGCAACACCTCCCGCGCTCGCAGGCAATTTTCAACCAAATGCGCATACAATTTATCGTTATTCAACAAATCATTAACCGCTTCCACCAACGTTTCGCGTTCCAAGTTTTCAATCAAATAATACGTTCCATATTCCTTTTGTAAGGCTAAATATTCAGGAAATGCCATATTGATAGAAGGAACACACGCCTGCACATAATCAAACGCCTTATTCGCTAAAGAATAAAAATAACTCAGTCCGCGATTTTCTAATAAATTTAACCCAATTGTCGCCTGCAAAGTCAATGCTGGCAAGTCTTTCGGCTGCACAAATCCTAAAAACTTCACTTTCTTTTCTAATTTCAAATCGGTTACTAATTGACGTAAGTCTTGTGATAAATCGCCTTCACCCGCCAGCCATAATTGCGCATCAATGTTAGTCATCGCGGCGATGATTTGTTCTAAGCCACGTCCTTCGTTTAGTGCGCCTTGATAAAACAAAATCGGTAATCCTCCCGTAGAGACGTTTGAAAAAACGTCTGCACTCGTGTCAATACTAGTATCACTAGCAGCACGCAGGTCGGAGACACTGCGCGAGCGTATTTTTTCAATTTGATCTCCACGATAAAACGGCACATTTCGCACTACTTTAAAGGGGACGCCATACCGCTTGGTAAAAATTTGCGCCAAGCCATCACCTACTGTATAGCAATGTTTTATTTTAGGAATACAAAAACGCGCAACTGCTGCCCAAATGCGCTGTATAGCAGGACGACGAACGACTTCTGGGGTTTCCGTAAAATATTCGTGCGCATCATAAATTTGCACTTTCCGACGCAAAAAACAGACGAACCAGCCCGGCAAAATCGTATCTAAATCAACAGAACAAACAGCATCCATTCGCTGCCAAAGTAGCCACCACCACAGTCGTAAATTATATTCTAAATAAAACATTTTACCCGCATTCCAGCGGCAACGCAAGCGTTTTTGGTGAAAGACTTCCTTGCTTAACGGCTGCGACTGTTCCAATTCACGTCCAACTAAAGTTACCGCATAACCCATTTCCACCAAAGCGGTACAAATCCGAATCATCCGTTGATCGTAGGACAGGTCGTTGGTGACGGTGCAGATGATGTGACGAGGCACAGCGGACGGCAGTTCTGACAAATTTTAAATTTTTACTAAAAAATAGCGATAGGTTTTAGACGTTTTTTCAAACGTCTCTACTTTTGGTTGCGATAAATCACGTGGCGTTCTAGCCAACTTCCTTTTCTAATTTGTAGCTGCAATATTACAAATCATTTAGCCTTTTACCCAATTCTTCAATGTCTTCCCGTCGCTTCAGTGTTTCTAACCAATCCTGTGGAATACCTTCCACGCCATAATATAAACCTGCCAGACCGCCCACAATTGCTGCCGTCGTATCCGTATCATGCCCCAAATTAATCGCTGTCAAAACAGTATCGACATAATTGTCCTGATGCAAAAAACACCATAAAGCGGCTTCAATCGATTCCATCACGTAGCCGCCAGATTTGATTTCTGCTTTGGGAATATCACGTACATCGCGTTCGATAATCCGAATAAATAACTTGGCTTCATTTGCCGAAAAATCCATTTCATTCCAAAAACGCTGTATCTCTTTACGTACTTTTTGATAGGCGGCTACCTTTTCCTCACCACCTAATAAATGCTCCGCCAAACGCAAATAAATCAAACAACACATCGCGCCACGAATATGCCGATGCGTCAATGCCGCAACATCTTTAATGATTTCAAATTGTTCGGCAATCGGCTTTCCTTTGATGTAAAAAAGCAGTGGCAAAATACGCATCAGCGAACCATTTCCATTATCATATTCATCGCCCAAATATTTCAACATTTGCAACTGTTGCAGCGCATTTGTCTGATTTACAGTGCGTTGCAGTTCTGAAATCGCGCGTGAAGTGGTAATTCCAATATCAAAAACCACACCCGTCGCCGTCCAGTGCGCTTGATTTTTCCAAGCGATAAATCGCTTCGCCAGATCCACTAAATCATAACCTTTTTCAACCAATGATTCTGCCAAACAAAAGGTCAAAGAACTATCATCAGACCATGTTCCAGCAGGTACGTTATAGCGACCGAAGCCAATCATTTCGCGCTTAGCTGGATTACTTTCCATGCGTTCACGTGGACTAAATTCGTAAGGAACGCCGACCGCATCTGCCACGGCTACGCCAAGTAAAGCAGCAACGGCTGGATTAGCGTTTTGTTGATTTTTATTTTTTATAAAAACATCCATCAGTTTGTCATTTAAGGATTCAATAAATTCGCGCCCATACGTTCCATTTTCTAATTCATCGTATAAAAATTTAGGCAAATCATCTTCAATTTCTGCACAGACTGAACCCATTGCCATCGCCAAAGTCGCCACTGTATCGACATCGCCTTGATAATCGATGGCGGCTTTTAAAATATCGCTTAGTTTGTCATATTTGCGGATAGCAGCTAAGGCAGCCAGTACTGCATCTCGTCCACGAATACTCACTTTCCCTGACCAAGCAAAATCCCAATCAACGGAAATGTGCTTTTTTAAATAAGCCTCAATTTCATGTTTACTGCCTTTTTGATACAGAAAATAATGCGTACTCAACGCTACGAGTTGCGCCGAATAAACGCCTTCGTCCGTATTGTGTGTCAGTCGGGCTTGCATTTCCGCTTTCGCTAAAATATCTTTTTCAGTTCGATAAACACCAATCGGAAAAGCGCGCATAGACGCACCATTTCGTTCGCTGGTGGGAATGATTTTTTCCAAAAATTCCGCGCCCGATTGAATCGTTTTTAGAAATTCAAAAAAGCGTCCAGCATAACCAACGCGCACATCGCGTTTGAAGACTTCGACAAATTTATTAGCAATATTAAGTGGTGTCCATTCCTGCCGGGAAACAATCAGTTCGGTCAGCGCCATCGCCATTTGCGTATCATCGGTATAGCGATTAAAAAATCCAGAGGCATCCGCGTGGACGAGGTAAGTTTTTAAGGTATTATATTCAAAGACGTATTCGGGTGCAAATTCATATCCGCTTCCGTAAGCGTCTCCAATAGCAGCTTTTAAGAGCATAAGCGTGGTGTTTTGGTGGTGATAGAATTAGATAGGAGGTGTTTTGAAGAGATTTCCTATCTTTAGATGATACTTAGTTTAACTTCTAAGCTAAGTAAAAAGTTTCCACATTTAAGATTTCAAGTGTTAAAATTCCATCTTTTATACTTAAGCAGTACAGATACGTTTAATTATTATCACTAAAGTTATGATATGGATATCCGAATATTACTCTTCTTCTTTGCCCTTCTTCAATTCATCGCCTGCCGCAATGACAACATTATTGAGACTGAGGAACTAAACGGATTAGTCATTGACACCATCAATACTAGAGGTTTTAAAACACAACAAATTGAAAAACAGCTTAATTTCAATCGTTCCGCTGATTCCTTGAATGTAGATTTGAATGAAGATGGTATGGATGATCTGAAATTCTTATTTAAAGAACAACACTTTGTTTCGGGGTACAGCTCGCAGCTCACTCAAATTGAGCTATTAAATTCTAATTGCGACATTTTCGGTTTTCAAAGTATTGATACGATTATTACATACGTTATCGAAGACACTACTAATAATCGTTTTTGTACGTACACATTGAATTATGATGCTAATAAACACCAAAACTTAGATTCCATCCAGCGTTTTGATTTTCAAGAACGTATCTATCCATATTTGTTAAATCAAAAGGATACGATCTTTATTGATGATGAATTTTTAAGCCCCGAGAGCATCACTTTTTATAGATATTTCAACGATAGCGCAGCGTGGGGAGATTATTGCTATGGTGATTTTTTACGCCTCGGTAATACGGATAATCAAAAAGAGAAAAAGAGAATCGGTTTTCGATTAAATGAGCCTGAATTAATCTTAGGTTGGATTGAATTTGAACGCTTTTATGACGAGGCAACTATTCACCGCGTCGTTTATCGGGAATTTAATTAAAAAAGCCAAAGCACATTCCTGTACCTTGACTTCCCTTACTAATACCCACCATAACTCACAAATTCCAACCCCTCTCGTTCCATCCACAATTTCAATACTTCCTGATATTCACGGGCGGGCGTGGCATTGAAACGTGCGCGTGCCTGTACAACCGTTCGCTTGCGCGAAACTTCAATCGTCATGCGGCTAGTCCATTGCTTGTTGTTCAGTTCACGGAGTGACCAAATTGAGCTTTGGCGATTGCGGCATTGAGGTACGTAGCCACCAACGCAGTGTCGCATCTGCTGACCTTCGCGCTCTAATTGATTTTCATCAGTAAGCTCGACGATTTTCACGTGCACAGCTAAGCCATATGCGCGTTTTTTGCTAAACAACATGGATTCTAGCGGATGAATAGAACTACTTTTTTTCCAAGAAATGATCTTGGGTTCTACCGCTTCCCGTTGCTTAGCTCGCTCTAAGCGAACTGCCAGACGCTCTTCGATTCGTGCATAATACCGATCCATTTCTTGCAATAATTCACGTTCGGAACGACGTTTTACTTGCAAACCATTTTGGTCACGTAGCAAGTGGGCAATGTAGCCCAAAAACATGCGCCGCAATTGCTCATCCTGTTGCCAACGTTCGGAATTGAAAGTTGTCATTTTTTGAATAATCGGCTGCCAACGATCTAATTCTACTTGTAAAAGCTCGTTCGATGAAGGACGTTGTAAATAGTAAGTCAACAGCGTCGCTAAATTCCAATCTGCGCCTAACGAACGAGCGTAAATGAAAAAGTATTGGTTTTCAGAAATTAGATTTTCTGACACCTCCGATGCATAAAATAGATCATTAAACCCTTTTGCCATCCGGCGCGTAAAAGGAGCTATTTGCGTCAACGAACGCACACTTTTTCCCATTGCTAATTGACGAAATTCAGGGCTACCAAGATAGAAATAACGGTTTTCACCGAATAGATTGATACCATTATTCCACCAGAAATAATTCGGCACATTGCGAATGATTTCCCAATACGGCAATTCGTAATATTCTTCTTCCAATTCTACGCCTACTTCGGTTTGATTGTAAAAGTTGAACCAATGTGTAAACCACAAAGGCAATTGTGCGCGAATCTCAGTTTCCGTTTTACCCACAATCAATGACGCAAATTGAACTGGGAAATGTAATAGAAAAACCTCTAAATCATCTCCCAAATTTTCATTGTTATCAATAGTAGGTAATTCGCTAACGATCACCGTTAGTCGTTCGATTTGAAAGGTATTTTGTAAAATCGATGGATGCTCCACTACTTCTAAGCAAACCAACCAACGTTCGGTTGCTAAGTGGCGTAACTGCTTCCATTGTAGCGGTTTTAGTGGCAACTGAGCTAGAATTTTGGCAAATCGCTCAATGGCTTCGTCCGCAACTTGATCACGATTGGCGTACTCCAAAAGCGTCATAGTAGGCTGAATAGCGCGTAAAACGGTAGCATTTTTACCAAAAATCTGCGCAAAATAATCTACCAGAACCGTATCTGTTGTCCGCAACGCCAAAGTCAAGGGCGTATCATTCGCAGTCAAACGCAAATACAAAAACCGCAGTTGTTTCGCAAAACGTACCGTGTCAATCGGCAAACGGTGGCGTTGGCGACGAAGTTCGTGTAGTTCATTTTGGAAACGTTGTTCCACGAGTTGAACGGTCGAATGTTGCGTGGTGCGTAACATGACTTTTTACGGTTGACGGTGGAAGGTGGACGGCTATTTTAGCGTGTTCTGCTACCTTCTTTTTTATTAAAATTGTGATACGGAGGAAAGAACTGTTTTAGTTAAAAATTAGTTCCCGTTATGGGATTAATGAAACATGATGCATTTTTATAACCAGACGTAGTAGTGGTACGGATCGAACGAATCAAACAGATTTGTATAAGTCGTAAGCATCGTAATTGTTAAAGGAAATGTACTAATTAAAACATAAAAATCAACGTCTTCATCGTCCGTCTGCGTAAAGAAAATCAT
>JBGCES010000480.1:0-2851 GCA_045106545.1 Saprospiraceae bacterium | reverse complement strand
CGCTTGACCAAAGAATAAAGGCAAATCCAAATTTAAATCAGGTGTAGCAGGGATGATGGAATGCGTATTTCCATAAAAATCGCTAATTGCAGTGGTATCAACTGCACTTACAACACCGTTACCATCCGTATCAATGAGCTTAATATCTGTACCAGATAAAATTTCTGTCCAGTCATCTCCGTACTGACCATACCAGTTAAACAAATCTGGATCTGCACGTTCTGCGCCAACTTGCCCCATTCCTAAACCGATAGGTAACAAATCCTGCATGTTGACAATACCATCATTATTGGTATCTCCTGCCCAAATACATTCGCGAGCAACACATATATGATTGCCAGGAACATCAATATCTAGAATTTCCACTTTGATTTTAATCGGACGACAGTCAAATTCGGTTACACAATATTCGATTTCAAATTCGTCGTAGCCCGTTACATTGTAATTAGGGGCATAAACAATCAAATCATTGCCTTGTACTTCTTGACCTAAAAAGGTATCGTCAATATCGCCTAATTCAATGATACCATAGTTCGGTGGTGCGGTTTGTTTGAAACCCCAGTAGTTCACTGTTGCACCGTAACCAATCACTAAAGGAACGTTCTTAGGTGTTTTTAATTCAAAAGTAGTCGTAACGGGGTCTTGATTAGAAACAAAGATAAAAGCCGTTGCTTTTTCCCAAGCGCCTGAGTTTCCGCCACCCAATACTTTATATTCAATTCGCTCAATGCCTTCAAAATTAGCATTGGGCGTATAAATTAAATCACCATTGTTATTGATAGTTGCCGTACCGTGACGTGCACTGCGCGTAATGGAAGGATAACGTAAACTCGTACCTCCTACATCATTACTTAATACATTGCCTTCGATAGGAGTACCAATTGCTGTAAATAAATAATCATCGTTAGCAAATTCATTAGCTACACTTGCTTCAATCACATCTACATAAACGATTTTTTCTACGATACTACCACCAATATTTTTAGTAAAGGTAAAAGCGTCGTTACCGATAAAGTTATTATTAGGAATATAGACTGCTACTTCGCCACTTGTATCGTATTGACCGTTCGCTGGTGCATCGATCATCGTATAATCACTCACTGGTAATAATACGACTTCGGGCGTATTCATTTCCGTAATGATACGCAAGGTATCATTTTGAGGATTGGTCATATTAAAAACGCAAATACTAACCGTCGCTAAATCACAAGTATTTAGTTCATCGCAAGCGATATAGTTTAAGTTGGCTACCCCTTCAAAATTATTTCTGGGAGTGAAAGCTATCCGACCGTCGTTAGTAATTGTCGCTACCCCATTATTAGTCATTAAGACAGGATCTTTAATATTTAAGATTTCGCTATTCCCATGATCATTTGCTAAAACGTCAATTAAAATCGTCTGGTTAATATCCGTCGCTGCATAATCGTCATTCGCTTCAACCACTGAAGGAACTACGTTGATATACAAAAAACGTTGGACAAACTGTGGACCGTAATTGTTCCACTGCCAGTAACCAATCTTAAGCGTATCTCTGCCGATAAAGGAATTGGAAGAAGGCGTGTAGCGTAGAACATTATCTCCAAGTACACCCAATAAAGCATCACCACCAATCCATTCTGCCGTACCATTATTTGGTAGCGTCATTAGTTGCGGCTTGTAAGGTGTGGAGTTGAGTTCGTGATCGAGTGCAGTAGCACGGCTCACTGTGGCATTCTGCGCCTCAAATTGCGCACTCACCAGATGAGGAGAGAGTAGTCCCGCTACCAGTAGCGTTAGGTAAAGGACTATTTTTTGTGTAGAAAATACATTCATGGTTCGTGGATTGAAAAAACGCCGGTAGTCATCGGTTTATTTGTCTGTAAAACTTCTTTGTCTAGTATCAAGTAAAAGCAGCACTTTTAAATTTTACATTTTGAGTTTTACATTTTACATTAATTTGTCTTATTCATTGCTATAATTAAAAATACTGACCTGCGTTCTTTATTGCTGTTTTAAAAATTTTTTCGATAGTATGTGTTTTGGTGAAAATCTAAGGAAACGTAATAAAAAAATAATTTGTAGCTAGTTTATAAGTCGTTCGTCATTAGTTTGAAAAATCAATAGTTAGGCTAAAAAATCTCTAAACGATAATTGAACAACTAATGATGATACAAATCTAAAGAACAATTTATCTTTTTTCAAATACAAATAAGAGGAATTGTGAAAACTAAATAAGAGATTGAAGACTTATGTTTAGTTGCAAACGACTCTTAATCAATACATTATAAAAATAAAATTTTATATAAGTAAAATTGTTTGTGAAAAAAAGTTAAATCAACTAGTTTTGCTAAATGTGTTGCCGTAAATGGAAAGAATAAAATCTTCTATTTCATCTGACCATAACAACCGTAAAGGTAATTAATTTATCCCTCAATTCAAATGAAAAAAAGAATAATTTTAACTCAAAAATCTAACGTCTAACGTCTAACGTCTAACCTCTAATGTCTTTTCCTGTATGAACAACAGCAAACTTTATTCCATCCTTGAGCACTTCGATAAGTACGAACAAAACCGTTGTCGGAAATATATTATTTCGCCTTATTTTAATAAAAACCAGGCTTTAATTGACCTTTATGATGTGTTGATTAAGAATATTAATTCGGCGAAGCCAAAGGAGTTGACGCGGGAAATGGTTTGGGGGAAGATTCATCAGGACAAGAAGTTTGATGATGTTCGGTGCAGGAAGTACTTATCTGATTTACTAAAATTAATTGAGAATTTTTTATCTCAACAAATATTTGAGAGTGAAGATTTACAGCAAGCTGCTTATTTAATCAAGGCAGTTAGTGAGAAAAAGATAGAAAATCTCTTC
>JBGCES010000048.1:0-13079 GCA_045106545.1 Saprospiraceae bacterium | reverse complement strand
ATAACTTATACCATTATACTCGTTCTTTTCCAGTCTAAAGTACTCGAAAAAATAAGTCCGTAGCTAAGCTATGCAGTGATTTTTTGAATCCTTTAGACAGAAAAATAACTTCGTATTCTGGCACAACTTATTTAATTCGTATCACTTATCAACTATTTTTGTCCTACTGCTACCATTTTATCTTCTACTCGATGAACAAGTTCGACAAAGCGGGGATCGCGTTTGAGTGCACGATTGCGTTCAAAAGGTAGATCGACGTGAATGTGCTCAACGAAATTGGCGGGTTGCGCTTTTAAAATAAAAATATCATCACCGAGATAAACTGCCTCTGAAATATCGTGGGTAACGAAGACAATAGTCGGTTGAAATTTTAACCAAATGTCCGCTAGCATATCTTGCATTTGCAAGCGCGTATTGATGTCTAGTGCCCCAAAAGGTTCATCCATCACCAAAATATCGGGATTAGCGAGTAAGCTACGCGCAATTGCTACGCGTTGTAATTGACCACCCGAAAGGGTAGGGTATTGGGCATATTTATGTTCGTGTCCTGCGAGTCCCACCATTTCTATCATCTCCATTGCCTTCGCATCGCGCTCTTTCTTATCCATACCTTTATATTGCAACGCCAAACCGACGTTGTCCAATACGGTCATCCACGGCAACGAAGAATATTGTTGAAAAACCATACTAACGCGCTGATCTGTGCCGACAGGTTTGCCATTGATCAATACGGTTCCGCTCGTTGGTTCTTGTAAACCAGCGATATAGCGCAAAATCGTCGATTTACCACTACCTGATGGTCCAAGGATTACGACAAATTGCCCTTGGGCAGGTTTATCTTCGATTAGAAAATCAAGATCCTGAATAATAAAAGACTTGCCACCGTCATAGCTTTGGGTGACGTTGCGGATTTCGATGATATTATTTTTTTCGCTGTCGTTGAACATCGGTTGGTAATGATAGATAGTTTATCCCAAAGTATTTCGGGAAAAAATAAGGAACGCGCCGAAGATAGTAGGTATTTTTTAATTCTGGTGATTCTAGGAATAGAAAAAGCCACGTCAACGCGGAGTGGACGTGGCTTTTTTTGATTAAAAAAGAGTAGGGGGTTATTTCACTACTAATTTTTGGGTAGCTAATTGCTGACCTACTTGTAGTTGAATCAAGTAAATGCCTGCTTCTAAACCCGTTGTTTGCAAGTTTAAATTATATAAACCACTTGCACGATTGGAGTAATTGAATCGCTTAACTTCTTTGCCAAGCATATCCGTTACTCTAATTTGTACTGGTGCTTTCTCTTTTAGAGTATAAGTAACTTGTGTGCGACCATTAGCTGGATTAGGTGATAATTCAAAAGCAAAATCAGTTGTCGCTACCGTTTCTACGTTACTTACTTCCGCTCCAGGAATATCAGCACGGTCAATCGCCTGATAAACGATGAAGTTATCCGTAGGATCGTGGTCGGCATTGCCACCAACGCTGTGACCGGGAAGAAAATCCAGTTGATAAGTCAAATGCATTTGATTATCAACGTGCTTTGCTACGGAAGGAAAAGTGCCTTCCACGGCAAAGAAAATATCTTCTGCGAATGATGCCTCTTCAGTAACGATATCTAATGGCTCATTGAAAGTCATTCCGCCATCAGTAGAAGTCATTACGACTACGTGTCGATAACCCAGTGCTGCATCTTCATTGTTAAAATCTTCTAGCATAGCGCCTAAGGCAAGGTAGAGATTGTTATCAGCGTCAACGCCCATGCTGGGGTGACTTGTGATACTGGTGCCGTAGGAAGAAGGAACTCCCAAAACATCTAGCGTATCATTGCCATTGACATCTACAGCATCATAAATTAAACGAGTGCTGTCCATGTTTTCATTCCAGTAGGATAGACCACTTGTTCCAGGAAAGAAACTAGTATTTCCATCAGAAAGGTCGTTATCCAGAACGTACATTTCGCCAAAAACAACGTGAGCAAGATTGTCATTATCTAAGGTTACATTGATGGCTCCATCCGCTGTACTAATAGCCAAAGAGTCAAATGGATTTCCATCAAATCCGCCAATATCTTCCAAAGTATAGCCTTTGTCAGCGGTATAATCATCTACAGGAAAGTCACGAACGATGGTCTTTTCCCAAGTATTTCCACCATCTTCTGAACGTACAATAGCAATGTCGCCCCAGTTTGTCCCAACGGCAATAACGACTACATCACCTCGTGCATGAATATCATAAGAATCTGCACTGATAAAGCCATAAAAGGTACTATCAATTCCCGTAATGGGTGCATCAACTACATCCCAAGTTAGTCCTGCGTCAGGAGAACGGAAATAAAGTAATGCACCATTAATACCATTGACTAATTCACCACCTAAACCGCCAACAGGAGTAGTAATAGCGATAGCATGAATGGTTTGCCCACTAGCGGCACTACGTGGCCATAATAAACCAGCAGGTGTTTCAGAAGGAATATCAGATTCTACGAAACGTCCTCCTGAAGTCGGACTATTACGTAAAACATGTAATTTAAAAGGCGCTGGTGAGGCGTGGCAAAGAATAACTTCTGTTCCATCATCAGCAACTGTTAAAGATGGCCATCCTGTACGTAATTCGGTTTCTAATCGGGCGGTAGGCGCTTCTCCCCAGCCATCCGCAGTACGTGTATTGTAAGCTGAACCACGATTAGGCGCACCAGGTTCCGCTCCAAAAGTCCAGGTAGCACTAAGTACACCATCGCCATAATTATGTAAGCGATTTTGTACGGCACTATTGGTTTGTAAGTCGTAGGTCGTTTGACCGACTAGTTCTTCTGGTGTTAAGTTTTTTTGTAATAGACTAGAAGGTGATTGTGATAATGGAATAGCAGGTAAGTCCTCCAAACCAGTCTGAGGTTGTGGCTGCAAGGCTGGTTGCTGTAGTGTCTTGTTACGAGTTAATTGTTGTTGGGAATGCGCAACAGTTGCCAACATAGCAAAAGCAAATAACAGGGATAAAAATTTCTTCATAAAAAAATTAAGATTTAAAAAGTTGAATAATATATATTCAATATACAACAAATAACGCGCTGTTGTTGAGATAATGACGTGTTATATATTTTTTGGTTTACCTGCCGACAAAGTCTATCTTTTTAAGTTAAATATTTATTCCACCTTAATAGTGAATTAATGGACAATCCTTACCTTTATGTTACTATTAAGCTTAAAAAAATGAAAACCTTGCTAAAGCAAATAATTTACTTACTTTTGCTACGATTATTTCAAATTTGCCAAATTTTCTATATTGGGCTTTCATACCAGCAACTTGACTTCTTATTAATCACCACGACTGAATAAAAAATAAATCGCTAAACGATTTTCAACTAGCATAACATAAAAATAGAGTATCAGAGCATTACGATTTTTGGTATCTAGTTGTTTACCTACCTTAATTTCTAAAACATTATTCAATACTTTATTCATAAAAATTTCAACATTAAAATCTGGATTATGAAAAGAAGTTCTACTTTTTACACTTTACTTTTAACTTTATTTGTAGCTACTGTTGCAGTAGCACAGATTCCTCAGGAATCACCTTTCCCAGTTGAGGTATTTTTTACCACTCCTGACGGAGCGAAGACTACCGTTGAGTACGTTTCTACTACCGACTTTGGTGATACTTTGCAAGAAACATTAACGGGTGAATTAGCTTTAGCTTTTGATGATGGTATTTACGATGCAGATGGTGACGGAGAACCTGATGACATTTATACCGCGAACGAAAACTGTAGCTGGGAAACAACTATGGGTGACGTAGCAGGAAAAATTGCGGTAATTCGTCGTGGTTCTTGTTTCTTTAGCCAAAAAATCTACAACGTACAGCAAGCTGGTGCGATTGGAGCAATCGTTTGTAACACTGCAGATCGCGATCCTGTAGGTGGTATGTCAGGTGCTGACTCAGCTGAGGTAGCAGTAATTCCTGCTGTATTTATCGAGTTTGGCCCTTGTGAGCAAATCTATTCTGCTTTAGAAGCTGATCAGACGATGACTGCTACTTTCCAAGTAAGCTTTGCATTCTCTCCATTTGGTCCTAACAACTACGCGACTCCTTTAACTAACGTTACGGCTTTGGACAATATCGAATTTACGGTATTTAATCCATCATCAACTGATGCAGTAACGGATGTAATGGGAACAGCAGAAATTCTGGAGCCAGGCGGAACAGTAACTACTTTGGATGCTACTCTAGCTACACTTGACCCACTAACTGGCGGAGTTATTTCTTTTGATTCCTATACGCCAACGGAGGTAGGAGAATACGCTATAACAATGACCAATTCATTAACTGAAGATGTATTAGTTCGTAACTTCGCAGTGACCGACTATACTTTTGCAGCAGATAATGGCAACGTTATTCGTACAACTGCAGGTACTATTGAGCCATCTGATGAAGGTTTTGTAGAAGATGGGTTGAACTATGATGCGGGTATTTACTATATCACTGGTGAAGGAGGTGGCACAGCTACTTACGCTTCATTCATGATCTCTAACCCAGACGAGTTATTTACTAATGACGAAGAGTCAGACTTGTTTACCGTTATTTTATATGATACAGATGGCGACGGTGACGGTGTAACTAACGTTACTACTGGAACGACTTACGAAGATTACCGTCCAGTTGGTTTCGGTACTTATATCTTGAACGAAGAAGATGTAAATGAACCATTTGAATTATACACGGTAGAATTTGATGGAGCAGTTACTTTACGTCCAAACAATCAGTATATCTTAATGGTACGTTACAATGGTGTAAATGCAGCACTTGGTATTCCTCCAAAATATGCATTCGCAGGTAACGATAGCTACATTTCTTTACGTAATGGTGGAGAAGAAAATACAGCAGCAGCTGGTAACGATGTCGTTTTCACTGATCAACTATACACTGATGGTTGGGCTGGTGCAGATTATAACTACGTAGCTCGTTTACACTTAGAAGGTTTCGAACCAGTATCTAATGTAGTAGAGTTATTGGATGAAGGTTCTGTTTTAGTAGCACCTAACCCAACTGCTGATTTCGTAAATGTTACTTTCAACTTAGCTGAAACTGCTGACGATGTAACTTTACGTTTGTTCGACTTTGCTGGTAAATTGGTAAATACTACTCGCTACGAGAATGTAAATCAAACAACTTTACCAGTTAACTTGGAGAACTTACCTAGCGGTACTTACTTCTTGAGCGTAGAAACACCAGAAGGTTTCAGTGCTCAGAAAATTACTAAGTTATAAGAATGATGGTTGAACTTCTCTCTCGACCAAAGGGAGAAATTGTTGAACTGTTTAATTGTTTAACACAGGACGACATTGACAATTTATCATAAATAAAATGCCTCGCAACGAGATTCGTTGCGGGGCATTTTTGATCAAAAGGGAACTTTTATTTCTTTTTAATGGTAGATAAGTTAAATAATAAAACAAATTGTTTTATATTGCCAATCTTTCTCACCTAATAAAAAAAAGAGCAGCCTCGTTACAGACTGCTCCTTGCACAAGAAACTATACACAGAGATTTATTTTTTTAATGTGTAATTGGTAATGTATAATGTGTAATTACGTGACCTAACGAAACGCTTGATTACACATTAATCATTGTACATTACACATTAATTTTACATTTTATAATATCCATTTGCCACTAACTTCCTCAATTGCTCTTTCGCTAAAAACATCGCGTGGCGGTTGGAATTACAGCGTTCTATTTGCTGATTACGCGTACGCAAGTCTTTGGTAGTAAATACATTACCAAGAACGTGAAATTTTTTCATCTGCGTTCCTTTACGTAAAACGGTATCAATGGTCTCGTCGGTGTCATCTCTAAAACAGTAACGTCCAGTAGAAGTCATCATCCAGTTTTCTTCTGCCGCAAAGTCTTCGATGCGCGCGTGTACGTAATTGTAATCATCTTCGTATCCATAATTTAACAACTGCTGTTGCACTTCTTCCGCTCCAATGGATACTTGTTGTTGCGTTAATAATAATAATTCGCAGACATGATAGACTGCTTGTTGATTGAGGGTTTTCATAATAATGGGTTTCAGTTTTAAAAAACCATCAAAAAATAGATTTCCGACTTTCCAAATGATGAATTTTTGAATGAATAGGGTTTATTTAAAAAATTATCAATTGAAGAATTTAAAAGGGGGATTTATTTTTTGATTAATGGTTAAATCATAGTCAGTACGTCAGTTAATGCAAAAAAGGGTGTAGAGAACGATGAACTATAAATGATAAATGCTGAATTTATAGCACGGGTGTTTTGGAAATAATTTTATCTATGCTAGTTAATTCATTGGTGCTCATCCATAATTTTAAAATTCTCGATCAATTTCAAGTAAGGCATTAATCTAATATTCATTAATACCGAATAACTTAATTTCTTAACGATGTGGATAAGATGCACACTTTTTCGATAAGCGCGGATCGAAGTTCGATTGGTGCGAGAAAATATGAAATAATAAAATTTATTGAAATTTTGTAAACCGATATTTCGCGCACCTACAGTACTGTAGGGAAGATACGGTAAAGTGTTCCGCCAGAAGGGGGCGAAAATTGCCTTTAGCAGGCAAGACCGTTGAGATGGATGTAGGTTAGGTTGCTCATAATACGTACTTAACCCCTGTTGAAATAAAAAAGTTCCTAGTGTGCTCGAAATAAATTGCATCATTAATTTGATTACGTTATCGAAATTGACAAGTCAAATATACGATAAGTACAAACCTATTTCCAAAAAAATAGCACTATTTCGCGTTAAATAATGATAATAAAATAAAAATGTAATCAAAAAGGTTAAATAATAAATATTTGCTACTTTATAAAAAAAATAGGCAGCATTTTAGAAATGCCGCCTATTTTCAGATACTCTATCTAATAATTTTTTACAAAAAAAATTACTAATCAAAATCCTAGTTAATTTGGCTGCACTATTCCGCCACTCACTTTCTCGCCATTTTCATAAGTATATTCCATGACGACCTGTCCTTCTTCATTATATACTTTATGAAAACCGTGCTGCTTGCCCTCTTTGTATTCCGTTTCGGTTTGAAGTTTACCTGTATTTTCTTGGTACATCCGCGAGATACCGTCTAATTGTCCCATTTTATAATTGACTTCCGTTACAGGACGATTAAACTTGTAGGTCATCGCAGCGCCATCAAACTCATTCATTTTATAATGAGTACGCGCCTCAATCTGTCCCCGATCATTAAACTGTAAGAATAGGCCATCTAAATTACCGGCTGCGTAAGTAGTAATCGTTTTCGGAAAGCCTTTTTCGACGTGATAAACCGTCCAAGTACCCGTTTTTTTGCCATTGCGAACATAACCTTGTTCTTCCAAACTGCCATCTGCGCGATTTTTAGTGGCACGTTGCAAATCTGAGTCAGCTACTGTTTCCATCGTATAGCCAGCTAAATCAGCAGGCGGTGGTAGAGTAGCGCTGGAATTAGAATTGCAAGAGAAAAGACCGATAGTCAATAAGCTAAGTAGTAAGTATTTCATGTTGTAAAAGTTAATGGATGAATTGTTGAATAAAAATTAGGACTGTACAAAGTCTTTATTTGACGCTGATTCTTTATGATTTTTATGATTCAAGCGGGTCGTGAGCGACATAAGACCTACTTGAATCATAAAAATCTGCGTTTATCTGCGTCAAAAACTGTGTCTTTTGCAAAACTTTGTACAAGCCTAAATAAAAATCTCGAAATAATTATTTTTTCAATAAGAGTACAAAATTAAAAGTTCATTCATACAATTCAAAATCGTATCTTTAATTTTAAACAACGTATTGTAAACTAAAAAAAATGATCTACCGCGAGTATGCGCCACATCCTGCTCTGCGTCCCTTTATCGAATGCTATTGGTCTGCCGTAGCTAATCGTCCGCCTTTTCAGAAAGTGGAGTCATTGATTCCTGATGGGACGATAGAACTGATGTTTAATTTTGGTGATGATTATTGGCAAGTGTCTGATAATCAAAAAGTTAAGGTGAAACGGTCTCACCTGATTGGTATTCGCCGAACGGCATTGCAAATCACTCAATCGGCTGCACAAAACTTCTTTTCCATTCGTTTTAAAACGGGTGGTACTTATGCGCTGTTTAACATTCCTACCTACAAATTCGCCCAGCAATTTATTGGCTTACGCGAATTATTGGACGCAACCTATGGCGAATTAGAAGAACAATTATTCGCCGCTAATAATAAAGAACGAGTCATTTTAATTGATCAATTTTTCCTAAAACGGCTTCAATCTCAACCACCTGTTCAACACGTTTCTGCTCAATTTTTTATGCAAACGGCTGCACAATTAGAACAACCAACCATCGATTCGCTCGCTAGTGTAATGAATATGGGTTATAAAAAACTCGAACGCCATTTTAAAACAGCTACTGGACTTACGCCCCGTCAGTTTTTAAAAATAAAACGTTTCAATCGTTCTGTACAAATGCTCTATTCAGGACAGTTCAAAAACTTGACCGATGTAGCATATGCAGCGGGCTATTACGACCAAGCACATTTCAATCGGGATTTCAAACAATTAACTTATCAATCGCCGCGACAATTTCTCCAAGCTCAATTTAAAATTGTAGAAGTCATCCAACCCGCACTCGCCGAACGACTGTCGAAAACGTACAATTTTTAGTAAAAGGGTCATCGTATGTTTGTGAAACATTAATTAAAAACATAAAATTATGGCAACAACCGAAGAACGCATCCAAACCCTACATCCACAAGGTAACAAAGGCGTGAATATTTTAAAAAAACGCTACGATCCGATTAAGGATTTTATTGTAAAAACGGTACAAGAACACGGCGAAATTACCTACAGTGAGGTAAATGATCTGGCAGTCGAGCAATTAAAAGACAGCTTTGATGGCAGCGTGCCATGGTACGTAGTATCGGTAAAATTAGACTTGGAAGCGCGCGGCATTATTGAACGGATTCCAAAGACGAGCCCACATAAAATTCGTATGAAGGGCTAAAGTCGAGCTAAGTTTTAAAGTGAAATTGGATGATGATTTTAAATTATCATCCAATTTTATGCAGTTTGTCCAACTATAAATTTTAGTTGCTATCCATCTTTGGGTGTTAAATTGAGTTTTTATACTTTTGAATAGTTAAATTGCCATTATTTATTTGGTCGAATTGATTAATAAAAATATAAAAATGAACACCACCCGCCGCTCTTTCCTGCGCAATTCTGCGTTGACTACCTCTGGATTATTATTTGGATTAGAACCACTCTCTGCTATTGCGAACTTACGTCAGCGCGTAGCCGCTGTAGATAAAATTTCCATTGGTGTAATTGGTTGTAACGGTATGGGGTTTTCTAACCTTCGTTCTATTTTACGCAACAGTGAGGTCGAATGCGTCGCCCTCTGCGATGTGGATCAAAACGTCCTCGAACGCCGCAGTACCGATGTGGTGGATATGCAAAATAAAAAACCAAAGCTGTACAAAGATTATCGCAAATTACTAGCTGATAAAAGTATCGATGCGGTTATTATTGGTACACCCGATCATTGGCACTGTTTGCCTTATGTAGAAGCATTACAAGCAGGAAAACATGTTTATGTAGAAAAGCCAGCGGCAAATACCATTGAGGAATGTCAATTGATGGTCGCTGCGCAAGAAAAGTATGGTAAAATCGTGCAAGTCGGGCAGTGGCAACGTAGTGGTAAACACTATCGCGAAGCCATTGACATTGTACGTAGTGGCAAATTAGGAAATATTCGACTCGTCAAAGTTTGGGCGTATCAAGGTTGGATGAAACCCGTTCCTATTTTACCAGATTCACAGCCACCTAAAGGCGTGGATTATGATTTATGGTTGGGACCTGCACCCAAACGCGCATTTAATAAAAATCGCTTTCACTTTAATTTTCGTTGGTTTTGGGATTACGCAGGCGGTCTGATGACGGATTGGGGCGTACATGAAATTGACATTGCACTCTACGCGATGAATGCAACTGCGCCAAAATCTGTGATGGCTTCGGGGGGTAAACTTGCCTATCCCGATGATGCTTCTGAAACACCCGATACGTTGCAAGCCGTTTTTGAATATGATGACTTTAATATGCTTTGGGAACACGCGACGGGGATCGACGAAGGTCCTTATGGAAGACGCGAAGGCATTGCTTTTATTGGCAATAACGGAACGTTGGTGCTAGATCGACAAGGCTATGAAATATTAGTCGAACGCGAGTCTTTGGGGTACTCTGATGAAGGTGATTTTTTGATGATGCCGATTCCGAGTCAAAAAACAAAAGGAAGTTATTTAGATGTGCATACTGCCAATTTTGTAGAAGCGATTCAGAAAAACGATCCGAGTGTTTTAAATACGCCGATCCAATCGGGTAGTGTAGCGGCGATCAATGCGCAAATGGGAAATATTGCCTATAAAACGGGGCAAAAGGTCTATTGGAATGCAGCTAAGAATCAATTTATTGATAATCCGATGGCGAATAAATTGGTCAAAGCGAATTATCAAAATGGCTGGAAGTTACCAAAAATATAACTATAAGTGCGCGTAGAGACGTTTGATTAAATGTCTCTACTACTTATTACCTATGAATAAAATTTCATTCATTGCGACCTGTTTTTTCCTCTACATTTATTAAATTGCCAATTAGTTTTCTAAAATTCTATTGGGAGTATCTCTTCCATCACCCAAAGGGTGCGACGGACGAACAACTACCGTTCACCATTTTTGACAAACCTTCGTGTATGAATTTACTTTTACGTTTCTTATTTATGATTACATTGCTAATTGGCGTTCAGCTCGACGCTTTTGCGCAATTTCCACCCGAAAACGATGCTTGTTTTAATGCATTTACCGTTTCTGGTAGCGATCCAGTTTCTTTCACTACTTTAAACGCCGATACCGATGGCCCTGAACAGCTCAATGACTGTTTGTCGATCGGTCAGACTCCGTCTTTGATTGGTGCAGATGTATGGTATAAATTTACGCCTGACTTCTCTGGACAAGCTATTTTTAGTACTTGTAGTACCGCCGATTTTGATACTAAAATTGCCGTCTATGCGCCAGGTTCTGCTTGTCCACCAAGTGCAGATGATTTAGTTGGTTGTAACGAAGATGGTACAGGTTGTGATAACTCGACTTCCGCCGCGATTTTTGATGTGGAAGAAGGAATGACTTATATTTTGCGCCTTGGTGGTTTTGTTAATGGTGATGATGTTAGTTCTGGTGAAGGTACTTTTTTCGTAGCGGAATATATTGCACCTCCTGGTCCACCAAATGATGATTGTGAAAATGCAGTTGAGGTGATGTTGGACGCAGATGAGGAAGCAGTATATGAATTTACTACGATCAATTCCAATACAAGTGGACCATTTTATGAAAACGAATTTTCTTGCTTCGATGTAGGAAATAATGAATTTGCGACCTACAACGACGTTTGGTTCAAATGGACAGCGACTTACACTGGTGGTATGGAGTTTTCTAATTGTGGAACGGCGAATTTCGATTCGCGGATAACTGCTTACGGACCAAATGCAACGACTTGTTTGCCCGATCCATTTACCGTAGTTGGTTGTAGTGATGATGGTTTGAATCAAAACGGAGTCAACTGTGGTAATTTCACTTCTCGTACTATATTTAACGTGATTGAAGGTGGTAACTACCTATTCAATGTTGGTGCATTTAGTAGCTCTGGTTCGGGCATGGGTACCGTATTATTTAAGCGAACTGAACCCATTGAGCCACCTGCTAATAATGCTTGTGCCGATGCGGTAGAAGTAGCCGTAATTACGGTAGATGAAGCCTTAAATTTTGATGTGATTTATGAAGGTACTAACTTCAATGCGACGGCAACTGTACCTAAGCCCGCTTGTCGTCCTGCGGGAGAGTTTCAGGATGTTTTTTATAAATTTAACTCAGGCAATAATACTGAATTAGGTTTAGTTTTTAATATCGTGACGGAAGGTGCTAATTTTGTAATCGATATAACAGAGGCTTGCGGAACGGCTGCTGATACTTTAGGCCCTAATTTCTGTTACCGCACAGATTCACAAGATGGTATTCAATATCAAACCGACACTATTTCTGGTTTGCCAGGCGTTCCAACGGAATATATTTTGCGCGTTTCAACACGGATAACCTCCGATGCGCCAGGTGATTTCTGGTTTCAACTCGTCGGCGATCCATTGGATACGAGCGTAGATGATTTGGAATTAAATAATTTCAAATTCTACCCAAATCCGACAACGGATCGCGCTAATGCGCAATTTGAATTAGCGGAAGCGACCACGGCGCAAGTTGATATTGTGAATACGCTAGGACAAGTTGTTCAATCACAAAATCATGGTCGGCTATCGGCTGGCTTTCATAATTTATCTGCTTCGGTGGCTGATTTAGCGGCTGGCGTTTACTTTTTCCGCTTACAAATGGCGGAAGGACAGAAGACGATTCGATTTATCAAAAAATAGGATTTAATGAGTAATGTGTAATGTGTAATTCAAAGCGTGTACGTCATGGAATTACACATTATACGTTATCCATTAAAAATATTAATTCTGGTTCTTGCTCCACCTCTCCAAAAACTATCGCTAATTGATCGTATTTCCTACCTAAAGTGATAGCGTTTTCGCGCGAAATATTTAAGACAAAAAAACTAATTTCGGATTGCCAATTTTCTCCTGCTGCGGGTACGCCTGCGGCTGGGAACGTTGTGTAATTGGCTAAGTCAGCGGCGAGTTGTTGATTGCGGTTTTTATTTTCTACATGAGGTAGAGGTTGTGATTGTGGATTCCATGCGGTGATGAAAGTGTAAGTGATGGCGGAATGTTGGTGGAGGAATTGGTTTAGCTCAATGTTTGGGTGATTAAATTTTATGGTAAAGTGTTGATTGTCAGTTGGATATATGGTGTAGTTAGTGGAGAGGAAACTGGATTTTAGTGAATGCAGAAGTCTATATTATTGGAGATCAATCTGGTATGACCTGTACGATTTATGTTAAAACTCTTCACTTGTGAACTGGTCTCTAATTTTACACGTAGCATTTTTTTTTAGAGGTGTAGCTCGCTGGAAAGCTA
>JBGCES010000479.1:0-3261 GCA_045106545.1 Saprospiraceae bacterium | reverse complement strand
CCTGAATTCAAATATTTATAAGAACACCAAACTGCAAAATCTGTCCCCGAATCATGCAACCGCAACGGTACATTTCCCGCCCCGTGCGCACAGTCAAAACCAACCATACAACCTTTCGCGTGTCCCAATTTGGTAATCGCAGGCATATCAAAATACTGTCCCGTATAATAATTCGTATTACCGAGCATAATCAATGCAATTTCGTCACCTTGCTCTTCGATAACTTGCGTAATATCTTCCATGCGCAGTAACACCTCGCCTTCCCGCGCCTTCAATTCAATCATGCCGCCCTGCGCATTGTAACCATGAAACTGCAATTGTGAAGCCACCGCGTATTTATCCGACGGAAAGGCATCATATTCAATCAAAATCTTAAACCGTTTTGCCGTCGGGCGATAAAACGACACCATCATTAAATGCAAATTGACCGAAAGGGTATTCATCACCACGACTTCTTCCCGTTTTGCACCGACCACTTCTGCCATCGCTTCCGCTAAAAACTCGTGATACGGCAACCACGGATTTTTTGCATGAAAATGCCCTTCCACGCCATAATTTGCCCAATCCGTCAATTCTTGTTCCAGTGCCGTTCTGGTTGATTTGGGTTGCAAACCGAGCGAGTTGCCACATAGATATATATAAGGTGTGCCATTTGCATGCTGCGGGAAGTGGAAATGATCGCGGAAGTGGCGCAGCGGATCTTGTTGATCGCGGAGTTGGGCGTAAGCGAGCGTAGATTGGTAGGTGGTGGTGACTGGTTGCATTTTATACGGTTGACGGTGGATGGTTGACGGTGGACTTAGAGCTGTTAAGTGCTACCAATGTAAAATGTAAAAGACTAAATGTAAAATGTAAAAGTAAACTGAATACGTGCCAAAACGATTCGGAACGCTACGTGTAAATTTTACATTTTATATTAAAAGTAATACTTAATAGCTCTGCGGTTGACGTTCAAGCCATGTTTACGAATCTTTTTCCTTGGTGTATTCGATAAATTTATAAGACGAAATAAGAATAGCTGCAATTTGACTTCCTGCAAATTCATTTTGCTCATTTGAAAATTTAGCTTGTCTTGCCATCTTTTCAATAATATCATCTTTGGATTTTATGCCATATTCAATACCACTAATAATATTATCTATTCGATGGCTAAATTCATTTACCCACATTATCGCTTCTAGTTTTTCATCAGCTGATTTGTTTGATTCGGACAAAACAGAACGGATAGCAATAGCGATACCGTAGCGAAGCCTTTTCATAAAAGTAATCTTTTCATTGAGCGTCCATGACTTTGAAGCTTCGATTGTTTTCTTTAGACTTATTTTGGGTGTTTTCATTACTGATAAAATTTGAATCCTTGGGATATTAATACATAGTTCAAAAGTACTTCGAATTACAAAAAAAATCTTTCTCGACAGAATGTTTTAGAATATTAGCATACACAATTTACAACAAATAATTATTGAAAAGAAACACTCTCGTCTATCAAACTGATAATAAATCCTATCATAAATGTCTAATTCATTTGAAAAAAAACTGCATCGCACTAGGGTATAACTGTCCACTACGCCTCACTAAGGCGTAACAACGATAGTCTAACGTTATTTATTTAAAAAACAAAACAATCTTTCATGCGACTAATTTTAATCTTTCTATTATTCATTTCTTTACAAAGTTCTGCTCAATTAGATTCTGCTTTAATCCAGCAATTTGAAACTACCTTTCAAGAATATGGGAACGCAAATCAAATCATTGGAATGAGTATCGCTATTCGATCTGCTGATGACGTATGGACGGGGCAATATGGCGTGAGTGGAGTATCCGAACCCTTGACCGAAGATCATCTTTTTGCAATGGGCAGTGTGTCAAAAACGATTACTTCCGCTACCATTTTACAGATGTACGAAGACGGTTTGCTATCGCTTGGAGATCCACTTTCTGAGTATTTAGCTACTTATGCAAACGTGGATTCCACCGTTACCATCCGCCAATTGCTGAATCATACTAGCGGGATATACAATTATACTAACCACCCTTCTTTTTTTAATGATGTACTCAGTTCAAATCAACCATTTTTATCAGAAAAGATATTGACCGACTATTTATTGACTTCCGAATTTGTGGCTGGGACCGATTGGAGTTATTCCAATACTAACTATGTTCTATTAGGAATGATTATCGAGGCAATCTCTGGTAAAACTTACTACGAAGAGGCACGAGAAAGATTTGATTTTGATACGAACTATCCCAGTTTCGTTACGCCTCCATTTGAGATTAGCCCCAATGAGTTGGCACATTTATGGGCAGATTTTGATGGTTCTGGGATGACAGATGCTCAAACCATCGGACTTAGCTTAGTATCTTTATTTTCTGCAGCGGGTGCTGGAGGCATCTATGCTGCTACTCCCAAGGACTTGACAAGATGGGCGAAAGAACTTTATTCGGGTACCATATTGCAGCCTGCAACAATGGAATTGTTACTTACTCCTGCTCGTTATAATTCAGAATATGGTCTCGGCGTTATAATAGCTGATAATAGAGATTGTCCAATGACCGTGCTTGGTCACACTGGAGGAATTGGTTACGCTACGGCTACTTTTTATGATGCTGAAAATGATTTGTCTGTCTCTGTACATACGAATGATGCTGAGACCAATGCGAACATGATGGGAATCGCCCTCGATATGATGTGTATCAATAGAGATTTTGTTTCTTCTACTAGCGAAGCAATAGATACAGAGTCATTTAGTGTATTTCCTAATCCATTTTCCGATCAAGTGGTTCTTTCTTATGAATTGACCAATAGTCGAAACGTAAACATTACTTTATTGGATAATACAGGCAGACGAATATTGAATATCGATCGCTCAAAGCAATCAGCTGGTTTGCATGAAGAAGTGTTAAATACGGATTTACCTGCTGGAATGTACGTTTTACAACTCAGGTTAGACGATCAAATTATTCACAAGAAAATCGTTAAGAACTAAGTAGATAGACGTTAGAAATTAGATATTAGACGTTAGATAAATGATTGATTATTAATGATTTTAAGTCTTGGATCAGTCTAATTACTCAAGTGGTTCATATCAAAGGACGGGTGAAGGGGAGATTTTCATTCCCTTCACCTTTTGATAAATCGCTGTCTGCTCGCCCAACCAACGCAGCACATTATCGCACCACATTTCCTGCTGTTGCTGCGCGGTGATCACGCCGCGTTCCAATGCTAAATCCAGTAATTTACCAGGATAGGAAGACTGTGGG
>JBGCES010000478.1:0-6108 GCA_045106545.1 Saprospiraceae bacterium | reverse complement strand
TTTCAAAAAACCATGTACAAGCCTCATTATTTACCAACACCATAAATCTTTTAACCAACTAACCGATTTTTAATTAAAAAAACAACGATATTGTAATATCAATAATATACCTTTAGAAAGCAAGTTTTCTGTTTTAGAATGATTAGATACATGCAAAAAAACAATGTTAATTATTGATAATCAATTGATTATACATAAAAATGTAAATATTTTGTTTTTTGACAAACATTCGTATATTTGCTGTGAAACATGAAAGTAGATTCAGGCATTTGTTTAACTTGAAAAGTGTATGAGTTACTCACTTTGAGTGGTTTTTTACAATTTTACAATCAAAACCTATACCGACAAATGACAGTACAATTTTGTCAATCTACATCTTCCACCTTATTAAAAAACAAACATTAATTATGGCAACTCTTGCTGAAAAATTAGAAAAGTACAAAGCAACTGCAACTGCACAACTAAATGCTGCTGGTGTAACAGATATTGATGCAGCTTTATTGGATAAGTACGTTACGCGAATGAAAAACATGATTGACAATCGTGATGCTACATTAGTTTCTACTACTGATCCAGCAGAACTAGAAACCGTGCGTAAAAACTTTGTCGTAAAAACTTTAGAAGTTGCGGATAAAGATAAAGGCGCAGCAGCGGTAAATGCTGTAGCAGAAAAAATGAAAGGAGAGCGGAACAAAAACCGCGCAGCTTATTACTACTTGGTTCAAAAAGAATTGGGTATGTAATCTGAATTGGACAAGTCCATTCATAAAAAAAGCCGCTTCCTGCAATTGCAAGAAGCGGCTTTTAAATTTTGTGTCGTCCCGGGAGGAATCGAACCTCCATCTCAGGCTCCGGAAACCTACATACTAGCCGTTGTACTACGGGACGAGTGAAACCTTTGTTTCCAAAGCGGCGCAAATGTAATATTTGGAACGCAGACGGGCAAGGAATGGTTCAGATAATTTTTTTTCCAACTTTATTGCGTATCCATTATTGTATTAATATTTGCCACCTCAGCTTACTAAAATTCTTGCTACTACCTGTAAAGAATACTCGTTACCCTATTCAGAAAATAATACACTCTTGCAAGCCATTGGATCACATTTTCAATTTCTGAAATTGCGTAGTAAAAACGGTGAACCTGTAGAATATCCCGATATGTAAACTGTGTAGTGAATAGTTACTTTCATCTTAAAAATATTTATATTTGAGGAATATTTGCATTGTTAAGTAATGCCGAAGTCGTTTCGCCTATTTAATTACGCGACTAAATATACTTAATTACTTTATTCGCAACGTGGATTCGTCCATTTCGTCATCCGCTAATTCTATTATTGTACTTAATATGCTAGAAATCAACCACTTACAGACCGAATTCCGTACTAAAAACGCTACTGTACGTGCAGTGGATGATGTAAGTTTCAAGCTTCAAAAAGGGGAGATATTGGGCATTGTGGGCGAATCAGGATCTGGTAAATCAGTAAGTTCGTTATCTGTTTTAGGTTTAGTGCCTTCACCTGGAAAGATAACTAATGGAGAGATATGGTACACTAATGCAGCGGGCGAACGAAGTAATTTACTAGCGATTGGCGAAAGTCAGTTGCAACAGCTGCGTGGAAACGATCTGGCGATGATTTTTCAAGAGCCAATGACTTCTTTGAATCCTGTGTTCAATTGTGGTTCGCAAATCGTAGAGGCAATGCTGACCCATCAACAAATAAATAAAACTCAGGCAACCCAAAAAACATTAGAGCTTTTTGCCAAAGTACAACTCAGCGATCCCAATCGTATCTTTCGTAGCTATCCGCATGAACTAAGTGGTGGTCAAAAACAAAGAGTGATGATTGCAATGGCACTGGCTAATGATCCTGCTATTCTTATCGCTGATGAACCAACAACAGCGCTCGATGTGAGCGTTCAAAAAGCCATTTTAGAATTACTTAAACAGTTGCGAAAAGAGATTGGAATCTCAGTTATATTTATTACGCATGACCTTGGGGTAGTTGCTGAAATAGCAGATCGAGTACTCGTAATGTATAAAGGAAAAATTGTAGAACGTGGTGTAGTTAAGGATATATTTCAATCTCCAAAACATCCTTATACTAAAGGATTATTGGCATGCCGTCCACCTTTGAAAGAACGCTTTCGTCGCTTACCCGTGATTGCTGATTTTATGGAAACTATCGTCACTAATAATGGTGATGTTATCTTGCAAGAAAAAGAAGGAAGTATTAATGAAATCAAACAGAAGCAGGTTATTTCTCCAGTGGAGACGGAGCGAAGATTAGTAGATTTAAAGACTAAAGTACCCTTGTTAAAAGTGCAGAACTTGCATACTTGGTACCCTGCTGAGACGAGTTTTTTTGGACAACCAACTGCTTTTGTGAAGGCAGTAAATGATGTAAGTTTTGAAGTATATCCTGGTGAGACTTTAGGCTTGGTGGGAGAATCTGGCTGTGGTAAAACGACTTTAGGACGGTCAATATTAAGACTTGCGCCCTTACGAAGCGGTTCAATTTTCTTTGATAATCAGAATATTACGGCGCTTACACAACGCCAATTAAAACCACTGCGCAAGAACTTTCAAATCATTTTTCAAGATCCATATTCTTCACTCAATCCACGAAAAACAATTGGTCGTGCCATCCTCGAACCGATGCAAGTACATGGTATTTTAACGAATGATACCCAACGTCGTGAACGCGTTATTGAATTGCTAGAAACGGTTAATTTAAGCGCTGAACATTATGGACGTTATCCGCATGAATTCTCAGGAGGACAGCGACAGCGCATTTGTATTGCAAGGGCTTTAGCACTGAATCCGAGGTTCTTAATTTGTGATGAAAGTGTTTCAGCATTGGATGTTTCTGTTCAGGCACAGGTACTGAATCTATTGCTAGATTTGCGAGATCGACTAAATCTAACTTATATTTTTATCTCTCACGATCTATCAGTTGTACGCTTAATGGCAGATCGAATAGCGGTCATGAACGCAGGTAAAATTGTAGAAATGGGAGCAGCAGAGCAGGTATTTCAACAACCTCAAGAAACTTATACCAAGCAACTAATTGCTGCTATTCCTAAAGTGCTCTACTAATTTTAATAAAATCTAGTCTTGTCTTTTAGTAAATATATCAGTTAAAAGATACTTTATCATAAACGGGAAAGGATACCAATGATAAACTTTTTGAAAAAAAAGATCGTAATTTTAACATTAAAACAATTAAAATGGATTGTTAAATAGGTAAAGACCTTTGTTTTTCCAATACGGAAAAAACTAACAAAAACTATTTTTTATAAAATAAATTTATTTGTATAAAGATTTAACAATCAATAATTTAAAAATATATTTATTCGTAATTTACTATTCCTACCTATTAAATACCATTCTTTTTCCTGTCACAAATAATATATATTCATTAAAAGTATTCTGATTCTTGCATGGTTTTTGGCAATTACATCATGCAAGAGAGTTTTCTTAAATATGAGTAAAAGTTTTGAAGACGCTGACATTACTGCGTTTGATAAATAGAGAAAATCATTATTCCCTCCTGATTTTCAATTTTATTAATTCATTACTGATAATAAGATTGCTCTCCTTAACTCAATTCCCTCCATATTCATTTTTTGTAACCTACGGCTAAGTGTTTCATAAAAGTTGATGTTCGTTAACATTAAATCAAGTTGGCACACGTAAATCTGTTAAATTGATTGAATGAAAACAATGAATAAGTGATTGATAATCAATGATTTATTTTTTTGATTCATTTAGCATTTTAATCAGAATACTCACATCCCCCCGCTATCTATTTTATTATTCTCAATTCATACTTATTTGATGAGTTGGGACACTTTTTTTTCAAATTAACACTGTAATTAGAATGAGAAACATTTACGCATCGCTTCGGCTATGTCTACTTATGCTTTGCTTTTGCTGCCTAGGGTGGTCAACAAGTTTAGCACAAAATGACTTGTCGTTGGCACAAACCGTTAACAATGCCACCTCAACTATTGGCTCTTCGGTGACCTACACCGTTACTGTTACTAACGATAATAGTACAACGGTCAATAATGTTGAAGTAACCATAACTCCGCCTGCTGGCTTGACCAGCATCACCTATACACCTTCGGCTGGTTCGATGGCAGGTAGTGTCTGGGATATTGGTACTATCAATTCCGGAACAGCAAGTGTTCAGTTAACGATAACTGGAACAGTCAATGCGGAAGGAGTTTTATACAACTTGGCTGAAATCACTGCCTCTGATGCGGATGATGATTCTACTCCTAACAATCAATCAAATTTTGAAGATGACTTGGCATCCGCGTGTACGACGGTGCCTATTGTTATTTGTCCAACTTTGGAAGATACAATTGTTTTGGAAGCTCCAATGGGATTGACTAACTATCAGTGGTTCTTAAATGGAGCGATAGTAACAGATTCTACTAATCAGACCTTTCATGCAGCAGCAGCAGGTTCATATACTTATGAAGCGGAGGAAACGACTTGTCCAGCAGGAAACTGTTGTCCAATTGTTATTGAGGAAGCATGTTTCGATTTAGGGTTACAGAAAATGTTAGCTTCTGGACAGGGCAGTGTGGTCAACCCAGGTGATGATGTGAATTTTACAGTGACCATTATCAATCAAGGAGATATTGATGCAGTAGATTTTGATATTATTGATTATGTAAATACGACGATGTTTGAAGATTTTGTAGTAGCAGATAATACTGCTGGTACTGCAACACCTACTTCTGGTTCTGATCTAAATTATTCTTGGGCAGCATCTGGCATAAACGGACAAGCTACTGTAACTGGTACTTTATTAGCAGGTCAGTCGGTTGATATTCCAGTTACCTTAACGGTAAAAGCAGGCGCACCTAAAGACCTTCGAAACTACGCAGAAATCTTCTCAGATAATGATCGGGATATTGATTCGGTTACAGAAGATAATCAAGCGAACACGAATACAGATACTGTTAAAGATGATATCGTAAATGAAGATGGAACTGCGAATGCAGCAAACGATGAAGATGATTCGGATATTGCGGATCTAGAAACTTGTGCACGCGTAACTGACGTAGCTGCAAATAATTCAAGTGAAATTTGCGCAGGTGAGACTTTCGATTTCACTGTTACGCATGATACTGATCCAGGAAATATAGCTTTATATTACAGCACAGATGCTACTTTAACAGCAGCACAACTATACAACTTTGGCAGTCAGCCAGCTGGTTTACAAACGATTAATGCGAGTATTAGCCCAACCAGTGGCGCAACGACTACATCAGAAACAGGTGTGACTTTTAGTACTGTAGGTACTTATACTGTATATACAATTTTAGCACAAGGAAATGCTTATATCGATGATCCAGATTGTCAGCCAATGGCAACGACAACGATTACAGTTAATCCATTACCAGACGCGACTCTAGCAGTGAGCGACCCAACGATTTGTGTGGGTGAAGATGGAACGATTACCGTAACGGGTAGCGAAAGCGGTGTTAATTATCAATTACGTTTAGATAGCGATGATAGTGCAGTTGGTTCAGCAGTAGCTGGCACGGGTAGTGATATTACGTTTACGGTAAGTGGCTTAACTTCTACAACTACATACAATGTCTTATCAACTATTGAATCGACCGCCTGCCCCCTTGATTTGACATCCAACGCGACGCGTAGCGCTAACGCTCTACCAGACGCGACTCTAGCAGTGAGCGACCCGACGATTTGTGTGGGTGAAGATGGTACGATTACCGTAACGGGTAGCGAAAGCGGTGTGAATTACCAATTACGTTTAGATAGCGATGACAGTGCAGTTGGTTCAGCAGTAGCTGGCACAGGTAGTGATATTACGTTTACGGTAAGTGGCTTAACGTCCGCAGCTACAGACAATGTATTAGCAACGGACGGCAGGCCGACAAGTGCAGCAGAATTAACAGACAAAGCGACGATTACAGTTAATCCATTACCAGACGCGACTCTAGCCGTGAGCGACCCGACGATTTGTGTGGGTGAAGATGGAACGATTACCGTAACGGGTAGCGAAAGCGGTGTTAATTACCAATTACGTTTAGATAGCGATGACAGTGCAGTTGGTTCAGCAGTGA
>JBGCES010000477.1:0-1867 GCA_045106545.1 Saprospiraceae bacterium | reverse complement strand
TCCAATGATTCTTCTTCGGTAAATGCACCACGTTGAAAATCAGCGGAGTTAATTTTGATGCCAATCGGATAATTTGCGCCGACTTTAACACGCATATTCTGATAAATTTCCAAGACGAATCGTGCGCGATTTTCGAGCGTTCCACCCCAGCGGTCAGTACGTTGATTAGTCAAAGAAGAAAGAAATTGAGAAACTAAATAACCGTGTGCCCCGTGAATTTGAACGCCTTTAAAACCTGCTTTTTTAGCAATGGCTGCGGTATTTCCAAAACCTTCGATTAGATCTAAAATCTCCTGTTCCGAGAGCGGACGCGGCGTAGGAAACATGCCTTTTAACTTGCTCAAAGGCACATCGGAAGGACTGACTGTTTCGCCATTAAACTTAGGTGCTTGTCGTCCAGGATGATTAATTTGCATCCATAAATGCGTTCCGTGCTGTTGGGTTTTGGTTGCCCATTCAGTGAGTTCCGCTAAGTATTTTTCATCTTCGACAACGACATTTTTGGGTTCACCCAATGCTTTGCTATCCATCATGACATTGCCCGAAATTAGGATGCCTGCGCCGCCTTTGCCCCATGTTTCATAGAGTTTTATGATACGTGGCGACGGCTTGCCACCCGCATCCGCGTCGTTTTCGCTCATGGCGGATTTGACGAGGCGGTTGGGAATGGTTACGCCGCAGGGGAGGGTGAAAGGTTGGGAGAGGGTTTTGGTTGCTGTCATGTTGTTAAGTATTTTTAGGCAAGTAAGGTAAGAAAATTTGATAAAAAAATATTTTCACTTAATCTCCTCAAAATGTAATTGACCTTGAAACTTATCTTGATTTACACGAGTTAATTGCATGTTCAATTAAATGGAAATAATCACATCTAATTCAGATTTATGAACCCTTATTTGCATTCAAAAATATCCGTAAAAAAAAGAGGTGGTAAAATAAGTGATTACTATCCAATTCACTCTTTTTTGGATTCTACCAAAGAGTTATGTAGTGATAATCGACATCGTTTTTTACATAATTTATGGGGCGTACGAAGAGTTATTATTCCTATTTTTGGACATACGATTAGTAACAGTGATGATAAAGAAGTCAATATCAAGGACTTATGTGAACAAGATCATATTTTGCCCGATTATAGTAATCGCTTTATTCCTACAATTGAAGATTTTGTTGAGCAAATAGACGACCTTACTGATCGAGAGAGTGCTAAGCTAAATGAAATACACGCCAATTATCATTTCACCTCGGAAGAACTCAATTTACTGCTTTCTCCCTTGAGTATTAGTGGCTTGAAGAAGTCTTTATTGATTACGCATAATAGCTGGTTTATCAAGGAGATATTACCAAAAGTTGTTCAAAGACAACCTACTTTGGAAGATTTTCCCATTCCGACTAAGATGTTATTTGAAAAAATGAATTTCGCTTCGTGGATGGACAATGGTGTAAATGGGCTTCCAAAATCTAGTAAAAAAATAGCTAATTTATTATGAAACAATATGTTATTCGCTCTATAGGATGGGTATTCGATGATGATTGGTATAACTATGATGGAGAACATGATATTGTCGGTTGTTATTCATATAAAGCTGAAGATGATGAAAAGTGTAAAATATTGAATCATCAATATTTCTTTGATTATTTTCCTGTACGTAGGAAGTTTCAACTTAATTACTGTTTTAAGCCAGCTTACAAATTTCTTGATACAGAAAAGATTATAGAATTTTTGGCTAATTATTTAGGTTTAGATAAAGAAAAATTAGCAAAACAATTGGATCGAATTGATAATAACTTGGAGATCAAACAATCTATCAGCCCTGAAATAATTGAACAAATTTTAAATGAGCACCATTTTACATTTTTTAAAATAGTT
>JBGCES010000476.1:0-1932 GCA_045106545.1 Saprospiraceae bacterium | reverse complement strand
CGTGGCTTAACCAAGTGAATGTAAGAATATTAACTCGCAATTTTTTGGGGTTATTCATACGGGGGATACTCGATTTATCGAGTATTCCCCCGTTTTTATCTGCGTAGAATCTACTTGGTTTCTACTTACTTAATTACTTCCCTGACGCTTCCAGCTAATTCAACACCTTCTTTCAATAAAGGATCAACAATCGGCTCGCCATAACTTGTTTCAATCGGCAATACACCCGCCCAAATATCTAAATCATAATCGCGTTTGTCATCACCTGGATCGCCTGTACGTACCTTTGCAGATACTTCGTTCATATCGATGCGAATAACTTTAGTTGCCTTCAATTCACCAGAGTTAGGCAGTCGCGCTTCTTCCCACCTGCCAGCTAAAACTTGGTCAGAAACGGCTTTCAACGCCGCCAGTTTTTCCTCGCCTTCTACCAATTTCCCTTTTCCAAAAACAACTACTGACTCATAATTTAAAGAATGGTGAAAAGCCGAGCGCGCCAAAACGATTCCTTGCACACTCGCCACCGAAACAGAAACATCAATACCTTTTTCCAATTCATTGGTCAAGCGACTCAAAGAAGAGCCATGAATGTACAACGCATCACCAATCCGCCCGTACATTGTCGGAATAACAACAGGTTTACCGTGGTGAACAATTGCTGTGTGACAAAGAAACTGCTTGTCGAGTAATGCATAGATTTTTTCGCGGTCATAAATCCCGCGATTGGGTACGCGGCGTACCGTAGAACGTTCGCTATTAGGTGTACTCATATGATTAGTTTTTTTGCAAAAGTGAAACGAAAAAGAGATAACCCAAATGTAAGCGATAAAATTCCCAATAGGCAAATTTAGTTGAGATAAACTAGACTTGTTTTTGTCCCAATGGTCAGACAAACTATCCAAACGTTGAGTTGTTGAATCTAAATAGTATGGCAGCTTTAATTAACCAACTAAATTATTAAAACGGTTTGATTATCACAGTAAATTTATCATTCTACCATTCATTATAGCAATTTCTCGAATGCCAAACAATTAACTTAAAGAAGCTAAGCACTTACTCGGCGGGAGGCAGGTATTGTACTGTTTGAGCGGAGCGAGTTTACAATACTAGAATTTTTGGTTACTTTTTTTTCAATGAAAAAAGTAACAATGCCTTACCAAGGCATCAATGCCATAGTTTTTTAACTCAAATTTTTATAGGAGAGACTGCTACATTCACTAATTCTGTCATTGTACTTATCTACTTAATTCTAACTTTATGAAATACCTTTTCTTCATCCTTTTTACAATTACTTCACTTATGACACAAGCACAAACTACCTTAATTTACATCGGTGATCCCATGTGCTCTTGGTGCTATGGCTTTTCTCCTGAGTTTACCAAAGCCGCACAGCAATTAACCACTGAAGGTGATGTTAGTGTCAAAATGATCATGGGCGGTTTACGTCCCTACAATACACAAAAAATGCCCGAATTAAGCGACTTTTTAAAAGGACACTGGGAAGAAGTGGGAGAACGTTCGGGACAGCCATTCAGTTACGATATTTTGCAATCTAAAGACTTCGTTTATGATACCGAACCTGCTTGTCGCGCCGTAGTCGTTGCGCGCGAATTAGCACCCGCTAAAGAGTGGGCTTTTTTCAAAAAAGTACAAGCCGCATTTTATTATGAAAATCAGAATACCAGTGATTTAGCGACTTATTTACCGATTGCGAAGGAGTTGGGAATAGACGAGAAACGCTTTGCTGAATTATTCCAATCAGATGCGATGAAGCAGAAGACCCGTGCAGATTTTACCGCCTCCGCTGAAATGGGCGTGCGCGGTTTTCCGACGGTTGTTTTGCAGAAAGATGGGCAATTGTACTTGATTGCGAATGGTTATACGGAGGCGGAGAATATTGTAAAAGCGGTGCGTAGGCAGTAATCAATTCTA
>JBGCES010000475.1:0-6140 GCA_045106545.1 Saprospiraceae bacterium | reverse complement strand
TTGTCTTCATCAATATGACTATAAAAAACGAAGACGTCTTTACCTAACTCCGCATTATTTTCGCGTAAAATGTGCGCACCAAACGCTTCGTGTCCACCTGCACAATCGGGTGATTCCACGGAGTCAAATCCACCGTTGGTAAAATCAGTATAGCCGCTGCCCATGTCACTAGTAGCGGAGACCGTAATCTGAGCACTAGCAAAAGAGCTAATGAAAAATATGGTGAGTAAGAGTATATTTTTTTTCATAAAAAAAATTCTAACTGATCATTAAAAATCAATCAAAAATAGCAAGCTAAGCGAGAATGACGCTCATGTTAGCAGTGAATTTTCAATTTCCCATTTTCAATTCATCCTTTGTCCATAATACAGGTTCGCGAATTGGAAAATTACGATTAATTTCTTCCGATTTTCGTTCGGCGGGCAAGTTGCGCCAGATATTTAGCATTTCGTTGTCAGTGTAGGCTTGCGCCGCAAATAATAATCCAGGCGTTTGTAGCGGTACTTCATCAAAATTCTGTACGTCTGGTGGTTTAATCCAAGTTGATTTATCTTTGATATAAGGTAGCATAAAGTCCCAACCTTTGCGCAAACTTTTGCCATCGGTTTCATAATTCCACAAATCATCCGTTGGGGTAGAAGCGATTTCCGCCAAGACAGAATAACCTTCCAAGTGAAATAATTCGTAGATATATGGCTTGGTGCGTTTCATTTCGTCAATAAAACTGCCGTCATCTGCCATTTGTACGGGGAGTAGTTTTTTGAATTGGCTACGCGCGACTTCCAGTAGATCTTCGCGTTCGGCGAGTTCCGCGAAAGCGGCTAATTGTGCTGCCCACCAAGTGCTGTGGTTGTTGCCGTGTACTTTTTCTTTTAAGCCGTATTCGTGCGTATTCATCCAGGTGGCGTAGTCATTAAACCACTGTTTCAAAGCTGTGAAATCGTTATTTTCTAATAAGCCCGCTGCGCGCAATCGCTGAATGGCTTTGACGATTTCAATCAAATGGATAGTATCAATAATGCCAATACCGCGACCCGTTACTTTGCCTTTAATCGCTTGCGCATAGAGGAGATTCGGGTTCATTAAGGTTGCGGGATTGAGAAAAAAAGCGTGCAAGTGTTTGATAGCGTGAAGGGCGTATTTTTTATCGTTGGTTACTTCATAAGCGGCAACTAGACCCGATACCCACTGGTTCAAATTGCGCATGGCGCGGCGGTGTTCCGTAAAATTATCAGGATTCGTTTGTCCGTCTTTGCGGATATAAGACCCATCGGGATCTTCGGGATTGGGCCACCAGTAATCTCCTTCGGAGTAGAAGTCATGGATGCCGCCTGCGCTGCGTTCGGCGACGAAATTAGTGAGCGGAACGGGGGCTTGTTGCAAATATTTATCGGCGGTAGCGATGATGGCATTTTTATCAATATCAATCTCCGTTGCTGTTGAAATCGGCGATTCAGTTTGCGTTGCGGTGGGTTGGTTGCAAGCAGTAAAGATTAAAATAAGCGATAGGATATTGATAAAATCTTTAATCATATTTTGTTACGTTGATATTCTAAATAAAACGTGCGCTGTCGGAAAGACAGCGGACGTTATTACGAGAAAAAATTATCCATTCATTCGATCTCGCCACAGCACCAAATTTGCATCCTTTTCGCTATTGTCATCGGTATTCTGATCCAACGCTTGCCACAGCTCTAAATACTTGTTGTCATTTAAACCATAGTAAGCAAAAACCAAATAATCATTCCGTTCGGGATGGATTTTGGGCTCTAATACGCTTAGATACGTCCACTTTTCGGGTTGACTAATGAAGGGCGTAGCAAATTCAATCGCTTTTTTTAGCGTCCCGTTTTTACTTTCGTATTGCCATAAATTTTTGGTCGGAGTAGAAGCCAATAGTGCAAAAGTCGTCCAGCCGCGTAGGTTATATTCCATATAGTGCCACGGCTTGGTGCGTCCCAATTCATCGGGGAAACTACCATCGGCTGCCAGTTGAATTTCTAATTGATCTTTGAACTGCTGCTGTGCAATTTGTAACAAATCCGCTCGTTCCGCTACTTGCGCATAGGCTGCTACTTGAGCGCCCCACCACGTGCTATGATTATTGTTGTTCTTTTTTTCGTCATCACCATAAGGATGAGTAGTCAACCATTCGGCGTAGTCGTTAAACCATTTTTTTGTGCCCGCTAAATCGACATTTTTCAATAAACCCGCTTTCGCTAATGCTTCTACACTCAGAGCGACATCAATTAAGCGCAGCGTATCAATAATGCCAATGCCGCGTCCTGTGTTGATGCCTTTAATCGCCTGCGCGTAAAGCAAACTTGGGTTCATCCGCGTGTCAGCGTTAGAAAACCATGCATTTAAATGCTTAATCGCATGGTATGCATACTTTTCGTCGCTAGTGATTTGATAGGCAGCGGTCAGCGTGGTGACTTGCAAAGCAAAATCACGCAGGGCAGTTTTATGACTACGAAAATTGTTGGGATTACGATGTCCGTCGCGGCGGATATAAGGTCCTTCGGGATCTTCAGGATTTTCCCACCAATACGAACCTTCTGAATAGTAATCGTGCAAACCGCCTGCACTGCGTTCGGCAACGAAGGCAGCAATGGTGATGGGTTTTTGAGTCAAATATTGATCGGCACGTTGGACGACTTCATTTCTGTCTAAGACAAGCACAGGGGTAGTTGCGGAAGGTTTGTTCGTGCAACCAACGGTTATTATTAGCAGTAGAATTAGCGTAATTTGTATTGAAAATCTCATTTAGAGTAGCTAAATTTTACAGGTACGAAACTTCAAAAAGTCGATTTTTCTCCGAAAAAGTCGAATCAAAGTTAGCAAATGTGGTTCCTAAAGGCATGCCTTACTGTCCTGCTTGTTCTACCAACTGCTTAAACCCTTCCGCATCTGTCACTTTACTATTGCCCCGTTCCCAAGCTGCTAAAAAGCGATAGCGTACTTCAGTTTTGGCATTTTTAAAAATATAAGCGTGAGTCAAATCGTCTTTAATCGCTTGGGGTTGATACATTTTATTGGCAGTGATTGCCATTCCCATGTTTTCTTTATGATAGGACTGTTGCCCCCAGTTCATGGCGTAGAAATGATCGCTAGTGTTGCCCGTTTTTACGGTAGGCAAATGCTTGACAATCCCCGTAGCGAATTGCATACCTTTGGGGAGTTTACCATTCAGCACTTTGAGGTGAATTTCTGACCACGCCTCGCCCGCTTTTAAACTCCAATCCTGCACAATGTCCATTTTTTTACCCTCAATTTGTAAGCCTTTAAAAGTGGTTCGAATCATGGAAATATCATCGGCATTTTTGATGACTTCAATCGTTTTCTCATCGCAGTCCGAGAGCGTATAGAGTTTATTTTTATAATAAATCGCAGGACTACCCAATCCGAGTGAATTACCTACTTTTAGCACATCCGTTCCCCAATCCATAATATCGTGGTATTTCCAACTAACGGTATCCATGACCATATCCGTAACGGTTTTACCGTAAATATCGAAGCGGTGGCGGCTGTCGGCATAATAGCGATAGGCGATTACGTCGTTTTCTAAAACGGGCCCTTCAAACATGATCCACTTGCTTTGGGTCGCGAGGTTTTGCGGAATGGTGATTTTTTGATTAGCGATGTATGCGCCCGTCATTTTGTTTTTATCACTGGGGTCAAAGTCGAAAGGTTGGGTTAATAAGAGTGCTTGCGTCTTTTTATTTGCTTTCGCAAAATCAATCACGAGGTAACTACCTTTAAAATCCTGATTACGCGCTTCAATATTAGCAATGCCCGTTTCGGCGGGTACTAATTCGATGGCAGCGTAGCCATTTGCCATTTGAATGACTTGACTGCGGGTGGGCGTACCGTAATTTTTTAATAATTTACCTGCGCCATCGCGCGTGAAGTACATCGGCATTTCATAATCCAAAACGCGTCGTCCATTTTTATCGACCGTTGTTGCTTCAATTAGATAATTACCATTTTCTAAAGTGCGATAATTCAAGGCTACGCGGTCGGCTTTATCGGCTTGTTCGTAGTCATAATTGACGGTCATTTCGTCCGTCGTGATGACTTCTCCGTTTTTCAAGCCGCGTGCTTCTAATTGATTTTTTCCTTGGATAAATTGTACATCCCAATTCAAACCACAAGCTGGGAATTTACCCATTTCGCGCGTTTTCGTCCCTAGACTTTTTCCATTATGAAATAATTCTACTTGCGTACAATTGCTAAAAATGGACACATTACGCGCCTTGCCTTGTGGGCCACGCCGTTCGGTCCAAGTATGCGATTCGATGTAAGTAAACGGCTCGCTGCCCCAGTAGCTTTTATACACATAGTAGGCATCTTTGGGCTTACCCGACCGATCGACCAGTCCTTTTTGATTCATATAAGGAATCGCGTTCTCGGGACGCAGTGGCGTACCAAAATCTTTAAATGCCCACTGCGCATTACCCGCAAAATCGGGTTGCGTTTCGCTTACACCTAAGTGCCAATCGAATAAATCGACGATATAATTTTCCGTCCAATCGCCCTCTTTAGCAATGTTGCTAATGCCGACCTGATTACTCACTTCCGCCCAATCATCTTCCTTTACCATGCCCGTTCCTGTGATGGGCGTTTCGGTGTGGCGACCGACGTGGCTCGAACCGCCGTATTCCATGTGGAGAAATTGCTTGTATTTTTTCTGATTTTTGGTGAGCGTTGGTTCGTAATTAGTGTAAACGCCCGCGTACCAGCCCGACCAAATGGAAGGAGAAAATACATCTACCAGATCTGCCCCCGCGTAGTATTTACGAATAGCGGTTTGGCGATGCGGATCGAGCTCGTGAGCGATGTCATTTAACTTGGTTAAATAGGCATTCATGCGCGACTCGTCGTCGCCATTTTTAAAATCAGGTAGCCAGTAGATTTCGTTACCCAATGACCAAAATAAGATACTGGTATAATTGTAATTTTGCTGAATTTGTTCGCGCAATAGTCGTTCAGTATTGGCTTGCCACACGGCTTCCCCCATGCCACCCCGACACCACGGCAACTCATCCCAAACGATTAAACCCAATTCGTCACAGGCGCGATAAATCTCAGGATCTTGCGGATAATGCCCCAAACGCACGAAGTTAACGCCCATTTCCTTCATCATTTCCACGTCCTGACGGTGGAGTTTGTTGGGCATAGCTGCCCCGTAACCTGCGTGTTCTTCGTGGCGATGTGTTCCGCGTAATAATAAGCGTTCTCCATTTAAATAAAATGCGCCATTCGGTTCAAATTTGAACCAGCGGTAGCCGATGGTCTCGGTAACTTGATCGATGGTTTTTCCATCTTTTTTTAATTCCGTGACCACGGTATAAAGATTAGGCGTAGCGGGTGACCAGAGTTTTGGATTGCTGATCGTAGGAAATACGAGATTCGTTTTTTGAGTAACCCGTCCTGATTGCTCGGCGATGGTTTGCTTAGTAGCTGGGTCAATAATTTTTGAGGAAATGGTGTAGTTCTGATCTAATAAGTCTGCATTATGAATTTGGATAGAAACGGTAGTGGCTGCGCTATTTTTAGAAACATCGGGCGTACTAATTTGCACACTTTTTAAGTTGACTTGTGGTAAAATTTTCAACCAAACATCGCGCGTCAAACCGCCATAAATAAAGAAATCAGCTTTTTGAGAAGGAATTACGTCGCGGTTATAGCTGTTGTCCACACGTACGCTGATCGTGTTGGTTTCTCCCTTTTTTACGTGATCAGTAATGTCAATTTCAAAACCCACGTAACCACCGACGTGCTGCCCAGCGAGTTTCCCATTTACATAAATATGCGACGTGATATTCGCGCCTTCAAAGTAGAGTAGGTACTGAGCGTTATCGTAATCGGCAATCTGTAATTCTTTTTGATACCAACTAGCATCGCGGCGATAACCGGGATTCATATCGACAGCATCCCACTGATTCCAAGTGTGGGGCAGGTCGATGGAACCCCAGTTATTGGCAGTCTGCAAATCGTTAATATTCGTCGTATTGTCTTCCAGATATTGCCAGTCGGCGTTAATATTCTCGATAATTCTTGAGGTAGGAGGGAATAATTCTGCACCGATGTCGCTATTGGACAACAACAGAAAAACAACGCCTAAACCAAGTGCTGAG
>JBGCES010000474.1:0-1662 GCA_045106545.1 Saprospiraceae bacterium | reverse complement strand
TCTGCATGAAATCGTCCATGTTTTCTATTAGACCAATAAAATCCGTTATTATTTTTCCCGATGCATCCACGCCTTGATAAAACGTATTCCTATCGTCTGTTCTGCCTCCCAATACTCTTACCATATTGTAACTGGTTACGTAAGACTTGAGGTACTCGATAGATGTTCTAAAATTAGCACTACTAAATCGGGTTTGAGTGACCATGGGGCGAATAGACCAAAAGTTATACATTTCCCCTTGCTTTGAATTGATATCGACGGTTACAACTTTGTTTGGGTCAACTTCCATCGTTACCTCTTCTGATTCCTCAATAACTTCCGTCTCCATGTCTTCAGATTTAGAGCAAGTTAAAAATAGGAAACTCAATAATAGCAATTGAATGAAGTAGCTTTTTTTGTTGAGTGGCAGGAACATAGTTATAGCAATTTTAGATAATTTTTTATTATCTAAAATTGCGTACATGTCTTAGAAAATGCATCCTGCTCTCTCATGGATAAGTGGTATTTTTTACCATGAAAGTGTATAGTGCTCAAGTTATTTGGGTACACTAATTTGTTCTTCGATGATTCCACTACGCACGTACCCAATCCGATGTGCTTCTACAAAAAGTTGACTACTTTTGGTTAATACAAATGGCTCTTCGTAAACCATCCAGACATCTGAAATTTTTTCATCCTCACCAATAACTTTATACCCAATGGAAGCTCCCTCCGTAGGACAACTAATACTAACCTTTCCCTCCGCAGTGGTGATAACTGGATAAGCGGTTACGGGTTGGACATTTTGTCCGTTCCAAAGTTGTTTAACCAATTCGTTTTCGGGTAGGTCGGGATTATCTCCAATGGCGATTAACCAGCGATCCATTTCTGTTCGCAACTCCTGAAGTTTTGCTTTATAAGCAGGATCCGACGCTAGATTATTTAATTCGTGCGGGTCAGTCTGGCAATCAAATAATTCTTCGGGACTTTTGGTTGGGCGAAACCATTGCGCTTGGATACTATCTAATTGACCTGCTTGGCGAAGTCGTAGCAGTTCTTGCATCGTAGGTATGCGCTCCCGATACTCGACGGGCAGATAGTAGCCTTGTTGCGGGCGATAATTCCGAATATATTTAAACCGCTGATCGCGAACGGCGCGAATGACATCGGTAAAACCATCAAAACGGTCGGCGGCAGCGTGAATGTATTTTCTTTCCGTCTGTGCTTTGGATTTTCCTAAAAACGCTTGCCCTTGCATATACTGGGGTGGCTGAACCCCAATTATGGAAAGTAGGGTAGGAGCGAAGTCAATAAAACTAACCAGCTGTTCATCCTTACTACCTGCCTTCTCCTGATTAGGAAAACGAACAATCATAGGGGTATTTAAACCTGAATCATAAATCAATCTTTTCTGTCTAGGTAGCGGACCGCCGTGGTCGCCGTAAAAAATTATAATGGTTTTGTCTAATAAACTGTCAGCTTCCAATTGGTCTAAAACAGCCCCGACTTGTTTATCCATTTCTGCAATATTATTGTAAATTTTCCACATATCTCTGCGCACGAACTCGGTATCGGGTAGATAAGGAGGAATGGGAAATTCGATGTCTTTGGAGATATGGATAGGCGTTTCTGCTGTTGCCGTTTTACCTGATTGCCAAGTGTAAGTTGTATCTCCTGCTTGAT
>JBGCES010000473.1:0-11327 GCA_045106545.1 Saprospiraceae bacterium | reverse complement strand
CTCACTTACTACTCCGCAAAAGGACGTTTAACATTAATGAAATTATTTAATTTCTTTTCACAAGAATTAGCCATAGACCTAGGCACGGCAAATACACTCATCATTCAGAATGACGAGGTAGTAATTGACGAGCCTTCCATCGTTGCCATCAATCGCCGTACAGGTGAAACCATTGCTGTAGGAAACAAGGCGATGCAGATGCACGAAAAGACGCACGAAAACATCAAGACCATCCGTCCATTGAAAGATGGTGTGATTGCAGATTTCCAGGCAGCAGAAAGTATGATCGAAGGATTGATAAACCTGATTGGAAATCGTCGTCGCTTCTTCTCACATATGAAAATGGTCATTTGTATTCCGTCGGGTATTACTGAAGTGGAAAAACGAGCCGTTTTTGATTCAGCAGATCACGTAGATTCTAAAGAAACATATCTGATCCATGAACCAATGGCAGCAGCTTTAGGTATTGGGCTAGAAGTAGAAGAGCCGATCGGTAATATGATTATTGATATCGGAGGAGGTACGACTGAGATTGCAGTGATCGCATTATCGGGCATCGTTTGTGACCAATCTATTCGCACAGCAGGTGATGAGTTTACTGCGGATATTATGGGTTATATGAAGCGACAACATAACATTTTGATTGGAGAGCGAACAGCTGAGCAAATCAAAATAAATGTTGGTGCAGCTTCTCCTGAATTAAAAAATCCGCCCAAAGACTTCGCCGTCAATGGTCGTGATTTGATGACGGGAATTCCCAAACAAATTACAGTCAATTATTCCGAAATCGCACATGCATTAGATAAATCTATCTCTAAAATTGAAGATGCGATTCTAAAAGCACTAGAGGTTACGCCACCAGAATTGGCTTCAGATATTTATAGTACTGGTCTATACTTAACTGGTGGTGGTGCATTGCTACGTGGATTGGATCGGCGTATTAGCCAAAAAACTAAACTGCCCGTCCATATCGCTGATGACCCATTACGCGCAGTAGTGAAAGGCCCTGGATTAGCACTAAAAAATACAGATCGCTATTCTTTCTTAATTGATCGAAAGAGTGTTTAGAGTAACGAGTAACGAAGATTCGTGTTTATTTCTTTAAAAGTATAATTCAAAACTTAGTTTTCTTGCTTATTAATTAAGTCTAGCACGGTTACTCGTTACGCGTTAACAGTTATTCGTTAGAAAGTCCTACCTAGAATCCGCGCAGCAATGATGTACCCATTCATCATTCTTCCTTCATAATTTATCATTTCTATTCACTTCCATGCAAAGTCTCTTTATCTTTTTTGAGAAATTTGGCGACTTGGCGATGTTTGTTGTGTTACAACTAATCTGTGGCTTGTTGGTCATTAGTTTTAACAAAAAACAGAGTCAGATTTGGACACACTCGGGAAATCGAGTGGTAGGAACGCTATATGATTATGCGGCAGGAACGCGAAATTATTTTGGATTAACCACCATCAACGATAGTCTGGCGAAAGATAATGCAGAACTACTTGGTTTATTAAAAAATGCACAATACGATAAAAAGATAGAACGCGATACTGCCTATATCGAACTAGATACCACAGAACAGCAGTTTATTTACATTGCTGCCCAAGTCGTCAACAACGCCGTCAATCGTTCCAATAATAGTATAACACTAAATCGAGGTAGAGCACACGGAGTGCGTCCACACATGGGTGTGCTTTCACAAAACGGCTTGATTGGAGTAGTGCGTAACGTTTCAGAACATTATTCCCGAGTAGCATCTCTGCTGCATAAGCAAACTCGTATTAGTGCCTCTATCAAACGCAATAACTTTTTCGGTTCATTGGTTTGGAACGAAAGCGACCCGCGCTACATGAATTTGGTAGATGTCCCTAAACATGCGGAACTACGTTTGGGTGATACGATTCTGACTAGTGGCTATTCCGTCATGTTTCCCAAAGGGTTTATGATCGGTGTAATCGAAGATTTTGAATTAGAATCTGGTAGTAACTACTATGATATTCGGATAAAACTTACTCAGGATTTGAGCAATATTGAATACGTATATATCGTCGAAAACTTACTTGCAGAAGAACTAAACCAATTAGAAAAGGAGGACGGTAATGAGTAGTACGCAGTTACAATTGGTCGGGCGTTTTTTGGGTTTGCTGTTGTTACAGGTATTGGTTTTTCAGCAAATCCAATTAGGTAGCGGTTGGTTTGCTAATACGCAACTCCTCCTCTATCCCATTTTCATCCTACTTCTACCCCTTAGAATGCCTCGTTCGTTGGTTATTTTCTTGGCGTTCTTACTCGGATTGAGTGTAGATATGTTTTATGATTCGGTGGGTATTCATGCCAGTGCCAGCGTTTTTATGGCATGGATGCGTCCAACTATTCTACGGGGACTAGCGCCCAGTGGCGGTTATGACATTGATTCCAATCCAACCAAACGCAAATATGGCATCGTTTGGTTTACCCAATACGCTACTATACTCCTTGGATTGCATTTATTTTGGTATTTTTGTTTAGAAGTATTCACACCAGTTTATTACGACCGTATCTTATGGCGATGGGTAACAAGTTGGGTAGCATCCATGTTGCTAATTACCATCTATCAGTTTATTTTTGATCCAAAATAAAAGGTCTAGCCACCTTCCAACCATATTCTAATGTCAGATACGCATCAAGGCAGACAGTATGTCATTATGGGGTTATTTGGTATAGTAACCTTAGCATTGATTTTGAAGTTGTTTCAAATTCAGGTGCTAGATAGTACTTACCGTGCTAAAGCCGATGCCACTGCAATTGATAAATTGACCCTCTATCCTTCACGAGGTTTGATTTATGATAGAAACGGCAAACTACTCGTCAATAATAATCCAGTTTATGATCTGAAAGTAACCTACAATCAGATCAACGAAAACATGGATACGCTCAAGTTTTGCCAAATCTTAGGTATCACTAAAGAATCCTTTACCAAACGATTAGCTAAAAACTGGCGCAGCGGCCGCTACTCTCGTTCCATTCCTTTTGTTTTTCTAAAAAGTATTTCCATCGAAACCTACGCTCTGTTTCAGGAGAGCATTTACGAATTTCCAGGTTTCTTTGTGGAAGTACGTAATGTACGCGGCTATCCTTATCGCAATGCTGCCCACGTATTAGGGTATATTAAAGAAGTCAATCAAAAAGAAATCGAGCGTTCCTCTGGAAGTTATACTTTAGGTGATTATATCGGTGCCAGCGGATTAGAATTAGCCTACGAAGAGCAGTTACGCGGTAAAAAAGGCGCTGCTTATATCTTAAAAGATAATTTGGGAAGACACGTTGGTAACTATAAAGGTGGAAATTTAGATTCAGCTGCCATTTCAGGAAAGAACCTGATTTCTTCTTTAGATATTGATTTACAGACTTACGGCGAACAGTTATTACAAAACAAGATTGGTAGTATCGTCGCGATTGAGCCTAGTTCAGGCGAAATTCTCGCAATGGTCAGCTCTCCTAGTTACGATCCTAATTTATTGACGATTAATCGAAATCGCGGTAAGGCATACGGGGAATTGGTTAATAATCCACTCAAACCACTTTTTGATCGCAGTACGATGGCAGAATATCCGCCTGGTTCACTTTTCAAAACGGTAGTTGGATTGGTGGGAATGGAAGAAGGCGTACTCGATCCTAGTCGCACCATTCGGTGCAACGGTGGCTACACCCTCAATGGGCAAGTACTGACAGGCTGCCACGGTCATCCGACTTGTACCAATGTAGAGCAAGCGATTCAGCATTCCTGCAATGCTTATTTTGTTACTGTATTCCGTGATATTGTAGATAAACATGGCTCGTTCAATCCCGATCAAGGATTGGATATGTTCAATGATTATTTGTATAAATTTGGTATTGGGCGCGAATTAGATATTGATTTCCCACGCGAAAAAGAAGGAAATTATCCCACCTCTTCGTTTTATACTAAACGTTTTCAACCCGACAAATGGAAGTCCGTTTGGATTCGTTCATTGGGTATTGGACAAGGGGAAATGTTGATGACTAATCTGCAAATGGCAAACCTTGCAGCTACTGTCGCTAATCGTGGTTTTTATTATGTGCCTCATTTTGTCAAAGGATTTACGGATGAATCCGTCCAACTTCCCGAAGAATACATGGCTCCAAATTATGTCGGCATTGATGCTGCCCATTTTCAACCCATTATTGATGGAATGGCAGCCGTGGTAAAAAATGGTACTGCCCGCCGAGCGGATATTTCCGAAATTGCTATTTGTGGAAAAACAGGTACTGCAGAGAATCCGCACGGAGAAGATCACTCCATTTTCTTTGCGTTTGCACCGAAATATAATCCTCAAATTGCCATCGCAGTATATATAGAAAACGGCGGTTTCGGTGGAACTTACGCCGCGCCTTTAGCGAGTTTGATGATTGAAAAATATTTAACTCGTAAGATTTCACAGAATAGACACTACCGTGAAAAGCGCATTTTAGAAACAGATCTAATGACAAAGCCGTGATAGTGGAATCCAGAGAAGCGAAAGCACAAAGAATAACTTTAAATAGGAAGCATTTTGAAAATATTTCCTATCTCTTATGCACGTTTTTGCTATTTCCATTTTTGCTTCATACCCAATCCTCAGAAATTAAACTCCTCTTTGCTGGCGACATTATGCAACACGGTCCGCAGATTCGTGCTGCGCAGATCGGTAAAGATCAATTCGATTATACAAACTGTTTTAAATACATCGCTCCTACCTTACAATCTGCCGATCTGGTCATCGGAAATTTAGAATTGACGCTTACGAAAGTACCTCCTTACTCTGGCTATCCTCTTTTTGTAAGTCCTGATACACTCGCAGATGCACTAAAAAATGCAGGTTTCGATATTTTAATGACCGCAAATAACCACGCAAATGATGGGCATATCAAAGGATTGGTTCACACGATTGATAAATTAGACCAAGTCAAAATATTACAAACGGGAACTTTCCGCAATGCTGCTGAACGCGATTTACACTATCCACTAATCGTCTATAAAAACGGTTTCAAAATCGCTTTTTTAAATTATACCTATGACACCAACGGCATCCCAACCCGCTCTCCTACAGTTGTCAACCTAATTGATCATCAACAAATCAAAAAGGATATTATCACCGCTCGCAGATTACAAGCAGACATTATTATCACTTTTATGCACTGGGGTTATGAATACCAAACCGAGCCACATTCCAAACAAACTTCTTTAGCTAAAAATATGCTGCGCTGGGGCGCGGATTTAGTGATTGGAGCACATCCACATGTAGCGCAACCAATAGAGAGTTACACTTTAAAACGTGCTAATGGTGATATTGAAAAAACGCTAGTCGCCTACTCGCTGGGTAATTTTATTTCTAATCAACAACAAACTAATACGGATGGTGGATTACTGTTAGAAGTTACGTTTACAAAAAATGATGCTACTAAAAAAACGCAACTAGAGAAGGCGAATTACTTACCGATCTGGCGATATATTGGTAAGGAAAAGCACAAAAATCAATATTATACTTTATCGATTAAGGATTTTGAAAAGTTAAATTACAAGAAAGATTTTTTGAGTACGAAAGCATGGAAGCAAATGAAAAATTATGCGCGGAAGCTGCGCTTTTTATTGAAAGATACGCCCGTTTTAGAGCGGAAAGATTAGAAGATTTTGACGTAGAAAGACATTGGATACTTTGTTCTTATGCTGTTTATTAGATAGCGAATAACCGTCAACCGTCTGCCATCAACCGTCTGCCGTTCTCATAATTTTCCTCAATTCCCCGTACCATGTTCTCCCACGAGAATAGCGTCTTATTTTCCTGCACACCACGCCACATTTCTTCGTAGCGATTTTGATTAAAAAAATCTACAATCGCATTGGCAATTGCCATTACCTCAACGTCCACTACGTAACCAACTTTTCCGTGTTCTACAATTTCGGACAAGCCACCCACATCTGTCACGACCATTGGTTTTTCAAAATGATAGGCGAGTTGTGAAATTCCACTTTGCGTTGCTGTTTTATAGGGTTGGACGACTAAATCTGCTGCGCCAAAATAGTAGCGAACTTCATCATGCGGGATAAATCGATTGAATAATTCTAATTGATTTTCGATGTTTAACGCTGCAATCAATTCTTCATATTCGGCTTCATTGGAATAGTATTCTCCTGCAACGATTAGCTTCAGATTCATCGCTCGCACCCGTGGATCTGACATGGCTTTTAATAACAAATCCAAACCTTTGTATTCGCGAATAAATCCAAAAAACAGTAAATATCGTGGCGTTGGATCTAATTGCAAAAATTCAACTGCCTCCTCGCGCTCAACCAATTCGCCGTAATTATCGTAAATCGGATGCGCCACGTATTTGATTGGCTTTTCCGTTTTAATAAACTGCCGAATATCATCTGCCACTGCACGCGACATCGTAATAAAACTATCCAACGAACGTAGAAAATAGCTCGTCAGACTACGGTCACCAAGGCGTCGTTCATGCGGAATGACATTGTCGGCAATAGCCATTGTTTGAGTATGTCCGTTCTGTTTTGCGATACGCAAAATTGTTCCCAAAGCAGGTCCAAAGAAAGGCATCCAAAAACGGACGATGACCAAATCGGGACGTTCTCGTTGTAATCGTTTTCCAATTTTCCACCAATTAAATGGATTAACAGAATTAACGAGCGTTTCAATTTTTAAATCTACTGGCGCTGAATCGGTTGTAAATTGCGTTTTCCCAGGAAAAAAAACAGAAGGATATTGTAGCGAAAAAGAATAAATTTTCACTTGATAACCAAAATGTTGCAGTTCTTGCGCCAAACGTTCGGTCGAAGAGGCAATGCCGCCACGCAACGGATGAGCAGGAGAGATAATCACGATATGTTGTAAATCAGAAGCGTTCACGAGGTAAAAATACGTTTCCGCGTCCTAAACGGTTCAATAATACTGTTTTTAAATATAAATTTTAGCCTTTTTTAAGTATAACGGACTAAAAGGTGGTGCATTTACTCAGAAAATATATTATCTTTGCGAGCCGAAAAAAGCGGATTGGATTACAATTCACTTTCAACGGTGAAAAAGTTTATTTTTTCATTAGGATTTGAGCAACTCGATGAAAATTTCAGAAGTAGCATTTATTTCATCGTTAAGATAAAAGTCCTACAAACTTTATTCAGTTCAAAAAAATCTAATTCATTTATGTTAATTATCGATGTGAAAGACGGCGAAACTATCGACCGCGCGTTAAGAAGATACAAAAGAAAATTCCAACAAACTGGTACGCTAAAGCAATTGCGTTCACGTAAGCAGTTCACTAAACCATCTGTGAAGCGTCGCCACGAGGTGTTGAAAGCAGCTTACCGTCAGGAAAAATATGGAAACTAGAAAGGAGAGTTAGAAGTTTTTAGTTGGTAGTTTTTAGTCTGACTGTGCTTCTATTCATCTTACTGTTATTCCAAAATATAGATTAGTAAAGTAGTTTTTTACTAATTAAAAAAATCAGTCTTAGAGTTGATGCGTTCGCTTTAAGACTGGTTTTTTATTTTTATGACTATCGGTTTAATGATTCCGCGCATCTATCCCCCAAGTCAACTTGTTCCGTAACGTATGTAAGAATCCTGCTTCGTGCAAGCGCACAATCTTAGCCGTAAAGTCATTCCGCCGCACTGCTAGTTGGTGCGCTGAAGTAATAGTTTCAAAACGCGAATCGAGCGTACACAGAAAGTTTTCGGCGCGACCTTCTACCTCAAAACTAATAATCGAGTCATCAGAAATTACGACAGGACGCACGTTTAAGTTATGTGGCGCAACGGGGGTAATTACAAAGTTCCCTGAATTAGGAAAGACGATTGGTCCGCCACAACTTAAAGAGTAACCCGTCGAACCTGTTGGAGTCGCGATAATCAAACCGTCTGCCCAGTAGCTATTCAAATAAGCACCATTAATATAGGTATGAATAGTAATCATGGAAGAGGTGTCGCGCTTGAGGAAGGTGCAATCATTGAGCGCAAAACGAGTCTCTCCGAAGATGGGAATATTAGACTCTAAATATAATAATCGCCGTTCATCAATGGCATAAGTACCTTTTTTCAATAAACTAATCGCCTCGCGAATCCGCTTTTTTTCTACACTCGCCAAAAATCCTAATCGCCCTAAATTGATTCCTAAAATCGGAATATTCGTATCCCTCACCATCGTCACCGCATTCAAGATCGTTCCATCTCCGCCGAGCGTAATCACAAAATCTATCCGGCGTACCGCGAAATCTCGATGGTCTTCAAATACCCCGACATCACGCCGAAATTTAATCCGACCTTTCAACTGTTCGTAGTAAGGTGCATAAACAAAGGCATTGATCTCCTCGTCTGCCAACACATCAAAGAGGTGTTGAATATGCTGAATATCTTTTTCCTTTGCGATCTGACTAAAAATGACAACTTGCATTTTTTTAACGGTTGACGGTGGATGGTTGACGGTGGACGGCTAACCCGTCTTACTTTGACCGTTTATAGTGGAAAGTCAAAAGTAGGGATTTTGCTGCGGACGTTTACTAAACTTTTGTTAGCATTTCATCTTTTCTATTTCTAAAATAATTTAAGATGTAAAAATACTCCGCGTTCGCCAAGGTGATTCATACTATATTCAATTTGAATTACTTTATCATAATAAATCACGAAATCTAAACCAATTCCACCTCCGTAGAGCATTCGATTGGCAAACGGATTATTCTCAGCATAGTATAATTCGCGAACGTAACCCGTATCAAAATTAAGTTTTCCGTAAACCCGTAACGGCATCGTACGCAGAAATTCCAATGGCATCGCTTTGCCATAATCGACTATGCCATCATAGAATTCATAGCGTCCACTCGTTTTTAAATAACCATAATCCTGCCCATCAATGACATAATATTCGTAAGCTCGAATAAAATCAGGCTCATAACCTAATCCGCGATTATTATAGTACGCGGGCTGTTCCTCAGAAATCACCCAACGAACTTTTCCAATCATTTCCACACTTAATCGTCGATTCAGCCTGAAGTATTGCGCATATTTTGGCGCAAGCGCAGTGAAGTTTCTTTCTTTAAAAATACCTAATCCCTCTTGCAAGAAATCTACCGAGAAATAATTGCCGCGCAACGGATAAGCGATAATATCGCGATTATCATGAGCAAATTGATAATGAAAAGCAAAATAGCGTTGCTCTCGACGTTCATCCAGAAAATAATCAGGATTGAGTTCAGGTATTGCTACACCTTCGGTAATATTTTGCCGATGAAAACGCAACGTAAAGTAATTAAACGCTTTAAGGAAAGGACGATAACTCAAGGTTAAACCAAAACGCAAACGGCGAAATAGGAAATTGTCATCATCGCGGTAAAAGTCAGGTTTGTTCTGAACGGTATTACGGATGATTTCTTTGTTGCGTGTATAGAGCGCGTTACCACTCAATCCTATCGTTTCTTTTTGATTAATAAAAGGAAAACCATAGTCTAATTCTAATTTATTCGTATAGCCAGATTGCACTTTTGCTTTGAGCAAATCGTTATGTCCCGTTACATTTCTATACACCAATCGTACCCCAAAATTGATCCGTTGCAACGAGCGTTCTTGCTCTACCCACCAGACGTTAAAGTTACGATCAGCGAGTTCAAAAATAGGAATCGGATAGATATACCAATTTTCCGCTGCTTCGATTTCAAGGGTAACGTGATTATCGGGTGGCTGCCAGTCTTTGACGTTAATTTTGATGCGGGTAAATAAGCCCGTATTCATAATCCGCTTGCGATTTTCTTCCAAAAGTTGCCCAATTTCGGCAACTGCAATGCTATCACCAATACGAATATTCATCTCCCGCAACAGGATATAGTCTTTTGTTTTCTTCGTGCCTTGTACCTGAATTTTTTTGATATAAATATGAGGATCAGCCGAGCCTTCCGCCCAAAGGAATGTAGGTAGGAGAATCAGAAAAAGAGATAAATAGGTATAATTATTTAGAAAAGTAAATCGCAATCGAATGTATTTTGGGTTCGCTTAATTTACCATACATCGAAGTTTATGGCAAATTTTTCAACGAGTGTACAACAACATCTGCCATAAATTTCGCTGCGCTGCGATGTATGGCAGATGGAAAAACTATTTTTCGCCTTGTATTAACTTAGGATCTAGTGCTTCTGTCAAGCCTTCTCCAATCAAGTTGAAGATAGTTACCGTCACAAAGATCGCCAATCCAGGAAAGATCGCTAACCACCAAGCGGAAAAATTTTCGCGCGCTAAGCGCAGTAACGAACCCCAGGTCACCTCGTCCGCTGCTACGCCGAGGTTCAAAAAAGACAAAAAGGCTTCTAGTAAAATGGCGGAAGCAATCCCAAAAGCAATCGTAATCAAAACGGGCGTCAGCGCATTAGGAATCGCATGACGGAAGATAATGCGCCGTTCGTTAAAACCCATTGCTTGCGCGGCTTCGATATATTCGAGATTGCGTACTTTTAATAATTCTGCTCGCATAAAACGCGCGATTCCTGTCCAGCGAATCAAACCAATAATAACCATAACGTAAAGGACAGAAGGCTTATTAATAACGGCAACGATGGACAAGAGTAGTAGCAAAGTGGGAATCGAATTCATGATTTCGATAGAACGCATCACAAGCAAGTCAGCAGGCACAGTCAGTTTTTTCCCAAACCACGCAAAGCGTTTTAGCAAACTAGCTAATCCGTTAAAAATCAGCATAGTAAAAACTAGAATAATAAAACCAAGGAACAATTGCCAGCCTATGCTTGCTGCCTCATTAATCGTATAAGAACGTACGATAAAGCCATAGAAGAACCCGACGATAAGTCCAATTAAATTTAATACAATTCGTATGCGCGACACCTTTAGGCGATTATCACCAAAGTAACCCGCAATTGCACCAAAGAAAATTCCAATCACTGCCGCAATCGACATGGAAATTACACCAACCAGCATCGCTACGCGCGTTCCAGCTACCATTCCCGCTGCCACATCACGCCCTAATTTATCCGTTCCCAGCCAATGCCAGTAGCGTAATGATTCTACACGTTGTTCAGCAAATGGACTAACATAACGGCTATTTTTTAAATCGAAAGTAGTGGCAGCGTAAGGAATCAGTGGGAGAATTTTCCAATCGTAGGTTTGTTTGTCCCAACTGACTTGATTAGGCGGCATCTGTTTAGTTCGTAAGCCAATTTCCATCGCGCTTTCGCGCAAAACGGGGAAGTAAATTTCATTATCAATTTGCGCTACGATAGGTTTATCATTTGCAATAAAATCAGCAAAAACAGCAATAAAAATAAGTACAAACAACGCC
>JBGCES010000472.1:0-3510 GCA_045106545.1 Saprospiraceae bacterium | reverse complement strand
CCCGATGACTTGAAACGTATCATCATTATCTAAAGAAACCAGAGCAGGCGAATGAAAACTATAACGAATTACAGGATCGGTAATTTGTGGAAAACCAGCTTCGGGCGTTCCATCTAATTGCAAAATATAGCGACCTTCAGTAGAAAAAACGACGATTTCTTTTTCTCCATCATTATCCACATCGGCGACAGAAGGCGTTACGGCGGGGCGAGCAGTGAGCGGTACAGGCCAGTTTTCGCTAAAAGAAGTTCCATCTGCATTTAATAAATGTACATTTCCTTGTGAGCCGTCAATTTCATTAACAATAATTTCCATTAAGCCATCATCATCAACATCGACCAAAGTTGGCGCCGTCACCAGTAAATTATCAAATGCTAATGGAAATCCCGTCGCGTCCGTGCCATCTACTTCCAACACTTGCAAATTGCCATTTACAAATCCACCAAAAACAGCTTGCACGATTTCTAACTCGCCGTCTTTATCTATATCCGCAACGGAAGGCGGATAAGTTGCCACGCCTCCTAGATTTTTTTGCCATAGCAAACCATCAGCAGCGTAAGCAAATAATTTATCATCCGCTACAAATAAAATATCATCTAAGCCATCGCCATTGAGGTCGGCAAGCGTACAATTGCGTACGTTCTTGAAGGTCATATTGGCAACTTGCGTTTGGGGGAAACCCTCAATTTGCTCGAAGTTGTTCTCGCGAAATTCAACAGTTTGATTCGCGGGAAGCGTTTCGACGGAAGTTGTAAAGTCTGGATTAAGATGGGCACGTTGCAGTTGTGCGGAAAGCGAAATAGAGTACCCTAAAAATAGCAGTAATAGAAAATGTTGCATACACCAGTTTATTTTGAAAAAAGACGTTGGTAAAATTACGATTTAGTTTTGACGGTTGATGTCTAACAATAATTGCTATGATTATTTTTCAGCAATAGTTCGTCAATATTTTTCTTGGTGTAAATAACGTTTAGTGCAAACACAGTAGCTCGATTAAGACTATTGTTGTTTTGCACTTGTGGTGTGCTGTATTACTTTTTCGATCCTTTCTTCAATATATATTATGTTAATAAGTTGTTGTTTTTTCAACTTGGTATCTTATCCATTTTTATATATTTTCTGTCTTATTTTTTTAGTTATTAATGAGCCTAATATATTTGCCTCTTTTGTATATTTTGCATCTAAAGTAAAATCTAATACTTCAAATTTTTCCACTCCATTGTTTATAAATATATCGATTAGTCGAAAATATGAACCTGAATAAGGCTTGCTTAATGCTTTTACATACTTTGTTTGACCTTTCATATTTACAGTTATGCTAGAAGTCAAATCGAATTCGTACAACTTTAATTTCCTTCTGATTTTAACTCTATTTTCAGTTACTAATATATAGTCTGTTGTTTGACAAAGCATAGCAATAAAAGAATATCCAAACAATAGTAATCCAGTAATCACAAGTATCATAAAAACCATATAACTTTCTCTAATTACTTGTATTGATAAGATGATTGTAAAGAGTCCTACCATTGCATATAGTAATATTCCAAAGTTAAATTTATTTAATATCCTAAACTTCTTTTTTATCAATATAAAACTGGAGTTTTCAATTATTTCTAAACTAGCATTGCTAGCTATTTTCTCTAAATCATATTTCATCAATAATCGTGTTTCTTAATATATTTTATAGCACACAATAGTACACTGTAAACTAAGTTTCAGTTGATTGGCTCGGGTGGAGCTTTCTGCTCCGCTCGACCTAGAACCCTAATATAATCTCAAGCGGAGTAGGAAACTCCACCCGAGACATGGCTATAAAAATCGCCTTTTACTTAGTTTACACTGTAATAGTGTGGATAGGTAGAATTGGTAAAAGTAAATCAGTGCGATACAGAATAAAGACAAAAACTGCTATTTTATTTTAAATTAAACAAATTTGTTTCAAAATAAAATATTATCTAAACTAGAAAGCCGCTTTTATCGTAAAAAATTGATTATCAATTATTTAAGTCAAAAAAGTCCAACTAAAAGCGGTTAAAATTTATTTAAAAAACATAGTGCCCAAAACTAAATATTTCATTTTTGTTGCATTTATAAAACTTTTTGTTTTAAATTTGCATTATCGTTACACACAAAAGATTTGATTATGCACACAGAGAAACTTACAAAAATGAGAAGGGAAATGATCACCTATGTAGAAAACGCAAAGGTGCAAACAAAATTATGGTTTCACAAAAATTGGCTCAACATTGGGCTATTTGCGTTTGCCGCTTTTGTTATTACCCAAAAAGATTTAAGCGTTCAATTCAATTTGAATGCCGCTCCCGAATTGGCTACTACCGAAGTAGCTGAGTCGCCTAATTATTTTGCTGCTGCTAAAACAGCTTCTGATGTCCCACGCGCGATGAATACCTCACTCATTACCCGTGTCAAGGAAACTTTAACCCCAAAAGGTAGTAAAAAATCTACTGCCTCCAAAAAGGTAAAAACAACGACCAAGGTTAAAGATGATAATTTGGCGAACACCTATTCCAATATGACTTTTAATGTCAAGGAATTTGCGACCAAAGAAGCAAAAAAGGTACGCACATCTAAGCAAAAAAAGCAGTTGGTTTACGTAGAAAAGTACCTTAAGGTGGCACAACGGGAAATGAAGGAATTTGGCATTCCTGCAAGTATCACTTTAGCGCAAGGTTTAATTGAAAGTAATTGTGGTGATAGCAAATTAGCGACCCGCAACAAAAATCATTTCGGCATGAAGTGTTTTTCACGAAAGTGTCGCAAGGGACATTGTAGCAACTTTACGGATGATTCACACAAGGATTTTTTCCGTATTTACAAAAGTTCTTGGGATAGCTTCCGTTCGCACAGTCATTTATTAAGTGGTAAACGCTATCGGCATTTGAAGAAATTGAAAAAAAGCGATTACCGTGGTTGGGCAAAAGGCTTAAAAAAGGCGGGTTATGCCACGGATAAATATTATGCGGAGAAGTTGATTAACTTGATTGAGAATTTAGATTTGGACAAATACGACAGAATATAACGAGTAACGGTTAACTTTTAACGAGTAACCCTCCTCACAAAAGTCGCTCCCTTGAGATTCACTGCCTCACCGCCGAAGGTAGCGAGGCGAATCAACTCATTAAGAAAGCCTTCGTTTGCATTGATTGCAAATGAAGGCTTTTTTTGATAAGGTCATGTACCAGTTAAAACTGCGTTACTAGTTACGCGTTAACCGTTATTATCATCATCGTTTATTCACGCGTTTAGTCGTGATAATTTTATTTCGATTATTGACTAGCTGTATCAAATACATGCCACGCGGCAAGTCACCAACGAAGTGTTTCTCACCTGGTGAAGTGGTAAAAGTCTTCATGTGGCGACCTACTAGATTAAAAACTTTAATCATGGTTACCTCGCCTTCATGCTTCACACCAATATGCGTAGTTGCTGGATTTGGAAATACTTGTAAATCCGCTACCTGCTCAGTAGAAATTTTGTCACTTCCACCGC
>JBGCES010000471.1:0-2109 GCA_045106545.1 Saprospiraceae bacterium | reverse complement strand
CCATCAACAAACATAGAAAGTTAAACGCATTGCACTATCCTGTACTATTATGTAAACTTAAAAGCGTAAGGTTAGCCTTTTCACTTTCTTTTCAAAAAGAAAACATCCATAAATCTGCTAATTCTGGAGTGCCGCCTCGACTGCCACAACCTGAGGCTGTACAGATTTTGTTGTTGTACAGAATCGCGCCCGTGCCGTGTCTGCCGCGAGGTAGTGCAGGTAAGTTGCGCCAAAGGTGGGTATCGGTATGGAGTGCTTCGATTTCTGAATGGGCTAATTTTTGTTGAAAGGATTCTCCACCTAGCACTAATATTTCGTTACCAATTAATAAAGTGAAGTTTCCTGCTCTAGGAGTCGGTATAGGCTCAGAAAGCGTCGTCCACCGCTGCGTTTTCAAATCAAACACATCAACTTCGGCGATGGTATTTTTAAAAGGATTATCAGCCGCAACGGTCGTTCTGCCACCTAAACAGTACAATTTGTTATTGGCAATGACGGCTTGAAAATGGTCTCTAGCACGCGGAGCATCGGGTAGTTGCTGCCATTGCTGCGTTTTCAAATCGAATACGTCTAACCAATTTTTGTGATCGCCCCGATGTCCATCTTTTATCCCACACACCAGGTAGATTTTGTCTTTATACAATACGGCTCCCGCTCCACCTCTTAGCCGTTCCGTAGGAATAGCCGCACCTTTGCGCCAGGTATCTTTCTGTGGGTTGTAAATATAAATATTCGGAACGGGCGTTTCTCCGGGATACTTCCCAGTCATCGCTCCTAGAATGTAAACTTCATTTTGATAAACAATGGGTTGAAAGTGGTGTAGTTCAATGGGCGAAGCAGCACCCGCTGTCCAAATATTTTTTTGAGGATCATAGATGCTAACTGGATTTATTCTTCTTCCGCCTAACAAATAGAATTTATCTCCTACGCCTACGAAAGCAGCTTCGTGTCTTTCCTGCGGCAAACTCCCGTCCTGTGATTTTATTTCTTTCCAACTTCCTTGTTCTAAAGCGGCTGGTTTAACCGTAAAACACTGCCAGCATAGCAAAACGATACCAAGTGTCACAAAGAAATAACAGCAATTTTTCATAATAAGAAGTAAAAAGATTTAAGACGTTAGATATTGGACGTTAGAAACCTAATAATCATTTAGTTAAGTAGTAAGACAGATTTAATTCATCAACCAAATAATCATAATTACCTGATTATCAAGGTGAAGTCATTCATTCCATCATTCTCTAATTCTGCCATTGTACTTATCTAACGTCAAGCGTCTAAGTTCTAACGTCTATTTACTTTACAAAGACCAAGCTTTACCCTGAGTTGCTTCTTGCAAATCTACACAACCACGTTGTTCGCCAGGGATTGGCGCATAAGCCAATACATTCTCGCCGATATACTCGGTCATTTTAAACGCAGCAATACCTCGGCTGCGCAATGATTCTAATACGCTATAGTTAACGGCATCTTCGGAAGGCATTTTGCCATTTTCTTCTTCAGCTGCCGACACTTCTTCGCTCCATTTCTCTTGCTGGTCGGGAGCAGCTTTTAGATAATACGCTAATCGCTCTTCGATATCTTCTAAACTTAAATCGCCTACCTCTTTTTTGCCAGTTACTTTGAGCGTAGTAACTAAATATTGTTCAATACCCGCTTTAAATGCCGTCCGTTCTTCTTCGGAAACAATTACATTAAGATAGCCATCAATAAATTGACCCAAATTTAGGTCGGTCGCACCCGGAATATCGGGCGTAGTAGGTAAGAACACTTCTAGCGTTTGGATCACCATTTCCGCTTCGGCGGGTGAAAAAAAGATAGGTTTCCACGTAAGTATCGCTTCTTTTTGACAGCTTTGCAAAAGACCAACCACAGTTGAGGACATCGTTATCGCACCGAGGGATAATCCAATATTTTTTAAGGCATTTCTCCTTTTCATAATTTGAGATTTCAGAAGTCAGGAGTCAGGGGTCAGAGGCTAGACCGTACACGTTATAACAGCCTGACTTCTGACCCCTGATATCTGACACCTAATTTATAAGTTCATTTTCTTCAATTCTCCCACCGCATGGTTAGCGGCTCTCGCCGTCAATGCCATGTAGGTTAAAGAGG
>JBGCES010000470.1:0-2874 GCA_045106545.1 Saprospiraceae bacterium | reverse complement strand
ATTACCACGATAGTTTTAGAGTTATTAACTCCCGCTAAGTGCTGAATGGCACCTGAAATACCCGCTGCGATGTACAAGTTTGGACGAATTGCTACACCTGTTTGTCCAACGTGTTCATGGTGAGGACGCCAGCCGATATCCGCAACTGGGCGACTACAAGCCGTCGTTGCGCCTAATTCATTCGCTAATTCTTCGATGATCCCCCAATTATCAGGAGCTTTCATTCCACGACCAGCCGATACCACCAATTCTGCTTCGGGCAACGGCACTGTTCCTTCGGAGCGTTTTACTTCTTTGATGGTTACTTTGCTCGCTGGGACAGCTACGTCCAATGACTCTACCGCCGCATCGCTTCCTGTATCTTCTACTGGAATCGAGTTACCCATCAAAGAAATGACTTTATTATCTGACTTGATTTCAAAGGTAGCAACTGCTTTAGAAGAGAAAACACTCTTTTTTACTTTGAAACCGCCATCGGTAGTCGGTACCGTACTCGCACCCGCTACTGAACCTGCGTCCATACGTGCTGCCAAACGACCTACTAATGATTTACCCGTACTACTGTGGCTTATTACGACTACATTCGCGCCTACCTTCTCTGCTGCACCAGCGATAACTGCCGTAAATACTTGGCTATCAAAATTGTCTAATGCGCTATCAGCTACTTGATATACTTTGCTCGCGCCATTTTTTCCTAGTTGCCCTGCGTCGGTAGCGCTACCTAGCACTAATGCTACGCAATCTGTGCCGAGTGCATCGGCTGTTTTTTTACCGTAGGTCACTGCTTCCAGTGCGTTCTTTTTGAACTGCCCCTTCACCGTTTCTGCAAATACTAAAACCATGATATATTAGTTTATTGAGTTGATTAGGTTTATTGAGTTCACTAAGTGAATAAACTACTAACCAGTACTCTTTTTGTTTTTTAAAAATTTGATGTAACCATTTAATAGTTTCATGCAATGATCCCAGTCGTCTTTGAGATCTTTCAAGTTATCTTGGGAGATATATTCTTCGTCGAAAGCAGTAATCAAATGTTCAAGTATTTCAGAAAGTGAACCTCTTGCCACCCGACAAAATTGAATATTTTCTTGATAGTGATAGCGTCCGTGTCCTTCAGCAATTTGAGCAGTTACGCTACGTGATGCTCTAATAATTTGATCGGTTAATCGCCATTTTTCATCAGGTGGGAAACAAACCTTTGTTGTCGCGCTAATTTTTTTCTTAAAAACTCGACAGGATTTATAAACTGCTAAATCGGTGAAGTTTTCCCAAGCCATAGTTATCTGATTTTAGTATGTTTAAAAAGTATCAACTAAATTAACTTAATAAACATAATTAACCAAATTAACTAATCAACCTAAATCACCTTCGCTTCTTCGTGTAACAAACGTACTAACTCCTCCATATTTTCTGGATCGAGTAGTTTTACATCACCTTTATCTGCGGGTAATTCATAACTAACAGCCACCGATAAATCATCAGCTGCTACAGGTTCTACTACTTTCAGTGGCTTACGTTTTGCCATCATGATACCACGCATATTAGGAATGCGTTGTTCCGCTAATCCTTTCGCTGCACTTAAAGCAAATGGTGTTGCTACTTCTGCTACTTCTTCACCACCTTCAATGTCGCGCGTTACCGTTGCAGTATTGCCATCCATTTTCAAATCAATCGCGTAAGAGATGAAAGGCATATTCAACAATTCAGCTACCATCGCACCTACTTCTGAAGCATTGTAATCAATACTTTCCTTACCCGTAAAAATCACATCGTAGCTTTCCGCTTTAGCGTGTGCTGCAATCTGCTTTGCTACAAATAAAGAGCTCTTTGGTTCTGCATCAATCCGAACAGCACTATCAGCACCAATCGCTAGTCCTTTGCGGATAACCGTATCGTTTGCTTTAGGACCTACATTTAAAATCGTCACTGAACCACCAGCTGCTTCTTTTAGTTCTAATGCACGCACTAATGCGTACCACTCATCGTAAGGGTTCATGATAAAATTGACTCCGGCAGTGTTAAATTCGGAATTATCGCCTGTAAAACTGATCTTCGCAGTCGTTTCTGGCGTTTTGGTTACACAAACAAGTATTTTCATAAATATTGATTATGGAAAACAGTTATCGGATACTTTGGAAGTATCCGATAACTTTGGTTAGAAATATTCAAAACTCTAAAAAGATTTTTGAAGAATATTTGTAATCTTTTAACGTGTTTCCACTAATATAGTTGGGAAAAACGACCGCAAAGATAACGAAATTGACACTAAAAGGAAATTTTTAGCGAAAATTCGCTAAATCATATTTTACAAATAACAAACCAACCGTTTCTCAAATATAAACATCTGATTTTCAATGAATAATAATCGATTAGAACGCCTTTTCACGTTTCAAAAAGATAGCCCCAACGATCCTTTTATCCTTTTTGCAATAGCTAAGGAGTACGAAAAGCTACAGGAAACAGGCAAAGCATTAGAATATTACCAACAGCTAGCGACTAACCACAACGACTACGTAGGTACATATTATCACCTTGGTAAATTATACGAGCAACTACAACAACCGAGCGAAGCTTTTTTTACTTATAAAAAAGGAATGGAAGTCGCGAAAGCGGCAGGCGACCAACATGCGCTGAGTGAGTTAGCTGGAGCAAAATTGATGCTGGGAGATGATGAAGATTTTGAGTAAAAGTTAGAGTGGCGCACATGCGCGAGCAATATGCCATATTTAGCTATAAGTACTTCAATCAATATAATCGTCACTTTATGACGGGTAATTTTTCCGATATACTGCGTTAAAAAATATTTCCGTAGAAGGACTCCCGAGACAAGCGTCGGGACAAGTTATGCAAAGATTTTTTGCCTCCGAAATTCTT